>JANPMR010000338.1:0-4744 GCA_031427055.1 Rubrivivax sp. | reverse complement strand
CGATGGTCGACAAGATCAAGGCCGGCCTGAAGGACGGCAGCTTCGTCATCTGGAAGGGGCCCATCACCGGCCAGGACGGCAAGGAGATGCTGGCCAAGGACGCGGTGGCCGACGACAAGTTCCTGGGCGGCCTCAACGTCTACGTCAAGGGCGTGGAGGGCAAGGTTCCGGCCGGCAAGTGAAGCCTTGAAAGGCGGGCCGGCCGGCCCGCCCGCCTCGGTGCAGTCCCGAAAGGGCTGCCGCGCAAGTTGCGTGGCAGCCCTTTTTCTTTGGCTGCGCCATGCCGCGCCCGTCCGCGCCGGAAAACCGGGGTCAAGCCGGTGCTGTTCTGCACCGCGTGACGCAATTCACGCGCAACACACCCCGACACACGCCGCAGCTGCGGCCGGGCTCGCCGATGGCAGCCCGCGAGCGCTCAAGTCGGCTCGGCGGCCGTCGATATCCCGCAGATGACGAACGGTGAAATGGCCCCGCAAGTGCCGGCGCCCGTTTGTCCCTGACCCGAATCGAACCCCAAGGACCCTGACCATGGCTTCCATCATTTCCGTGTTGAGCACGACCCAGATCGCCGGCCTGTCGACCTTGTCGATCGCTGCGCTGACTTCTGAGGACTGGGCGGCCTTCAGCAGCGCGCAGATCCAGGTCCTGAGCGGGGCCCAGTTCGCGGCCATCTCGACCGCCGGTGTGGTGGGCCTGGGCAGCACGCAGATGGCAGCCTTTCTGCCCACCACGCTGCGCGCGATGCAGACCGCAGACTTGCGCGTGCTCACCAGCACCCAGCTCGAAGCGCTGGACTCGACACAGATCGCCGCCTTCACCAGCACCCAGGTCGCTGCACTAACGACGCAACAGGTCGGCACACTGAGCAGTGAAGACTTCAACGCCTTCACCAGCTCGCAGATCGCCGCGCTGACGACAGCGCAGGTCGCCAGCCTGAGCACGGCCCAGCTCAGCACGATGGAAACCGCCGACCTGGTGGCGCTGGGTTCGGCCCAGGTGCGCTCGCTGACGCCGGCGCAAATCGCCGCGCTCGGCTCCGACCAGCTGCCCGCCATGGGCAGCTCGCAGTTCGCCGCGCTCAGCAGTGCGCAGGCGGCTGCCATCAGCACCGGCGTCTTCGCTGCCATGGAAACGGCCGACCTCGCCGCGCTGGGCACAGCCCAGGTGCGCGCGCTCACCACCGACCAGATCGTGGCGCTGGGAAGCGACCAGTTGCCCGCCTTCACCACGGCACAGTTTGCGGCCATGACGACGGCGCAATTGGGCGCCATCGAGAGTGCTGACTTCGTGGCGATGCAGAGCACCGACCTGGCCGCGCTGAGCACGGCGCAGGTGCGCGCGCTCAGCACCGAGCAGATCGCAGTGCTGTCCAGCGACCAGCTGCCCGCCTTCACCACGGCGCAGTTCGCCGCCCTCAGTGCGGCCCAGGTGGCGGCCATCGAAAGCGCCGACTTCGCCGCCATGCAAACGGCGGACCTGCGTGCGCTGGGTTCGGCTGCGCTGCAGGCGCTGACGAGTGAGCAGCTCGACGCACTGGGCTCGGCTCAGCTGGCCACCTTCAGCAGCACGCAGATGGCAGCCTTCACGACGGCGCAGCTGTCTGCGTTGTCCAGTGACGACCTCAATGCCTTCACCACGGCCCAGTTTGCCGCGCTCACCACGGCCCAGGTCGCCGGCCTGGGCACGGCGCAGATCAGTGCGCTGGAAACGGCCGACCTGGCCGCGTTGGGCACAGCCCAGGTGCGCGCGCTTGGCACCGACCAGATCGTGGCCCTGAGCAGCGACCAGTTGCCCATGATGGGGACGGCGCAATTCGCCGCGCTCACCAGCGCGCAGGTGCTCGCCATCGAGACCAGCGACTTCGCGGCCATGCAGACGGCCGACCTGGCCGCACTCGGCACGGCGCAGGTGCGCGCGCTCACCACCGACCAGATCGTTGCATTGGGAAGCGACCAGCTGGTCAGCTTCGGCACGGCGCAATTCGCCGCGCTCAGCGCAGCCCAGGCCGCCGCCATCGAGACCGGCGACTTCGCCGCCATGCAGACGGCGGACTTGCGCGCGCTCGGCACGGCCCAGGTGCGTGCGCTCAGCAGCGACCAGTTGGCCGTGCTGGGCTCTGAGCAGATCGCCGCCTTCAGCACCGCGCAGGTGGCGGCTCTCACCACCGCGCAAGTGGCGGCGCTGGGCAGCGACGATCTCAATGCCTTCACGTCGGCGCAGATCGCCGCGCTCACCACGGCTCAAGTGGCGGCCCTCGGCACCGACCAGGTGTCTTTGATGACCACGGCCGACCTGACCGCGTTCACCACCGCGCAGCTGCGTGCACTCGGCACCGACCAGATCGTGGCGCTGTCCAGTGACCAGCTGCCGATGCTGGGCACGGCACAGTTCGCGGCACTGACCACAGCACAGGTCGCGGCGATCGAGAGCGCCGACTTCGCCGCCATGCAGACTGCCGACCTGGCCGCGCTGGGCAGCGCACAAGTGCGCGCGCTCACCACCGACCAGATCGTGGCGCTCTCCAGCGACCAGTTGCCCGCCTTCAGCACGGCGCAATTCGCCGCCATGACGGCCGCTCAGGTGGGCGCCATCGAGACCGGCGACTTCGCCGCCATGCAGACGGCGGATTTGCGCGCGCTCACCAGCGCCCAGTTGCAGGCGCTCAGCACCGACCAGTTGGCGGTGCTGGGCTCCGACCAGTTTGCCGCCTTCACCACCACGCAGGTCCCTGCGCTGCTGACAGCGCAACTGGCGTCGCTGTCCACCGACGACCTGAACGCCTTCACCAGCGCTCAGTTTGCGGCCCTGGGCACAGCGCAGATCGTGGCCCTGAACACCGACCAGACCGCCGCCTTGCAAACCGCCGACCTGGTGGCACTGAGCACGGCGCAGGTGCGCGCGCTCACCACCGACCAGCTCGTCTCGCTGTCGAGCGACCAGCTCACCGCGCTCTCCACAGCGCAGTTTGCTGCGCTCAGCGCAGGCCAGGTTGCTGCCATCGAAACGACTGACTTCGCTGCCATGCAGACGGCGGATTTGCGCGCGCTTGGCACGGCCCAGGTGCGTGCACTCGGCACCGACCAGCTCGCCGCCCTGGGCTCTGAGCAGATGGCTGCCTTCACCACCGCGCAAGTGGCGGCCCTGAGCACGGCGCAAGTTTCAGCGCTGGCCAGCGAAGATCTGAATGCCTTCACCGGCGCGCAGTTCACCGCCTTCACCACGGCGCAGGCCGCCAGCTTGAGCACGGCCCAGGTCAGCACCATGGAAACTGCCGACCTCGCAGCCCTGGGCACGGCTCAGGTGCGCGCGCTCGGGACGGCGCAGATCGCATCGCTCACCACCGACCAGTTGCCGATGCTCAGCACGGCGCAGTTTGCGGCCCTGAGCACAGCGCAGATCGCCGCCATTGAGAGCGCCGACTTCGCGCTCATGCAGACCGCCGACCTGGCCGCGCTGTCGACGGCGCAGGTGCGCGCACTCGGCAGCGAGCAGATCGTGTCGCTGTCCAGCGAGCAGCTTCCGAGCTTCACCACGGCGCAGTTCGCAGCCTTCACCACCGCGCAGATTGCCGCCATCGAAAGCGCTGACTTCAGCGCCATGCAGACGGCTGACCTGCGCGCGCTGTCCACCGCCCAGGTGCAGGCCATCACCACCGACCAGCTCATCGCCCTCAGCTCTGCGCAGCTGGGCGCACTCAGCAGCAACCAGGTCGCGGCGCTGACGACGCAGCCGCAACTCGGCAGCCTGAGCAGCACTGAACTCAACGCCTTCACCACCGCGCAATTTGCCGCGCTGACGACGGCGCAAGTGGCCAGCCTGAGCAGCAGCCAGGTGTCGACGCTGGAGACCGCCGACCTGGCCGCGCTGGGCACCGCCCAAGTGCGCGCACTCACCACCGACCAGGTCGTGGCACTGAGCAGCGACCAGCTGCCGATGATGACGACGGCGCAGTTCGCCGCCCTCACCACCGCTCAAGTGGCGGCCATCGAGACCGGCGACTTCGCCGCCATGCAAACGGCCGACCTGCGCGCCCTGTCAACGGCCCAGGTTCGTGCCTTGTCCTCTGAGCAACTGGCCGTGCTGGGCTCTGAGCAGATGGCAGCCTTCACCACCGCGCAAGTGGCCGCGCTCAGCACGGCCCAAGTGGCCGCGCTGGGCAGCGACGACCTGAACGCCCTCACCACGGCGCAATTCGCCGCGCTGGGCACGGCCCAGGCAGCCGCATTCACCACCAACCAGGTGGCCGCACTGGAGACCGCCGACCTGGCCGCGCTGGGCACTGCACAAGTGCGCGCGCTGGGCAGCGCCCACATCGTGGCCCTGTCCAGCGACCAGTTGCCGATGATGACGACGGCGCAGTTCGCCGCGCTCACCACGGCGCAGATCGCAGCGATAGAAAGCGCTGACTTCGCGGTCATGCAAACCGCCGACCTGGCGGCCCTGTCCACCGCGCAAGTGCGCGCGCTCAGCACCGACCAGATCGTTGCGCTGTCGAGCGACCAGCTGCCGATGATGACGACGGCGCAGTTCGCCGCGCTGTCTGCGGCGCAAGTGGCCGCCATCGAGACTGGCGACTTCGCCGCCATGCAAAGTGCCGACCTGCGCGCCCTCACCACGGCCCAGATGCGGGCACTCAGCACCGACCAGATCGCGGCGCTGGGCACCGAGCAGATGGCGGCGTTCACCACCGCGCAAGTGGCCGCCCTGAGCACGGCTCAAGTCTCCACGCTGGCCAGCGAAGATC
>JANPMR010000337.1:0-8141 GCA_031427055.1 Rubrivivax sp. | reverse complement strand
GCAGCAGCGGCTGATCGGCAAAGGCCTGCACGTAGTTGGCCATGGTCGGGTTGTGCGGCCAGTAGGTGATGGGCTTGGCCACCAGCTCGGCCTCGGTCTTGAGCGAGGTCAGCAAAATCCACAGCGCCGGAAAGAAGCCGTTGAGCACGACGATGCCGGCAGCGATGAAGCGCAGGGCGCGGGGTTCGAGCATCTTCATGCGCTGTGGCCCACGCGGCGCAGATAGAACGCCGTGATGCACATCGACAGCACGAACATGCACACCGCCAGTGTGCTGCCGTAGCCGACGTCGAGGTAGTCGATGGTGGTCTTGTGGATCAGCATGGCCAGGGTCTCGGTGCTGTTGCCGGGGCCACCCTTGGTCATGGTGTACGGGATGTCAAAGGTCTGCAGCGCGGTGATGGTGCGAAAGATCAGCGCCACGATGATGCTGGGCATCAGCATCGGAATGGTGATCTGCCAGAACTGCTGCCAGCGGCTGGCGCCGTCGACCTCGGCCGCCTCGTACAGCGACTTCGGGATCATCTGCAACCCGGCCAGAAGAATCAGCGCCATGAAGGAGCTGGTCTTCCAGATTATGGTCAGGCAGATGGCGGCGAAGGCCCAGTTGGGGCGCAGCAGCCACATCGTGGTCTCGGCCGCGCCGGCGCGGCGCAGCACGTCGTTGACGACGCCGTACTCGGTGTGGAAGAACCACGCGAAGATCAGGCCGGCAAACGACAGCGGCAGCGCCCAGGGCAGCAGCAGCGCCAGCCGCACCGGCCACTGGCGCTTGAAGGGCAGGTTGGCCAGCATCGCCAGGGCGAGGCCCACCACCAGCGCGCCGGGCACGGTGATGAGCGTGATGAGCACGGTGTTCTTGGTGGCGTTCCAGAACTCGGCGTCGGCAAACACCAGCACGTAGTTCTCGAAGCCGACAAACCGGGCGCCGCCGCCGCCCGACAAGCGCAGGTCGAAGAAGCTGTTGTAGATGAGCTTGCCGATCGGGTAGACGACGATCAGCGCCAGCAGCAAGAAGGCCGGCGCGAGCAGCATGATGCCGAGCGTCTTCTCGCTCGGGTCACGCAGGCGGCTCAGCACCCCCGGCTGCGCCATGGCTTACCTCATCACCCGCGCCAGCCGCGAGCCGATCTCGCTGGCGCCTTCGTCGGGCGTCTTGGTGCGGGCGAGCACGGCGCTGGTGGTGGTGCGGATGACATCGCTCACCTGGCCGTAATCGCGGCTCATGGGCCGGCTCTTGCCGGCCACCACCACGTTGGCCGCGTCCTTGAACCAGGGCACGTTCTTCAGCACGTCGGGGTCGGTGTAGACGCTGGCGTAGGTGGGCAGCAAAGAGCCCTCGACCGCCAGGTACTTGCTCGACTCCACGCTCGACACAAAGCGCACCAGCTTGGCGGCCTCGGCCTTGTGCTTGCTGAAGCCGCTGACGGCCCATTGCCAGCCGCCGATGCAGGTGGCGCTCTTGCCGCCAGCCATGGCCGGCAGCGGCATCACGCCGACGCGGCCCTTGACCTGCGAGTCGGCGTCGTCCTTGAAGCGGTCCCAGGCAAAGCCCCAGTTGATGGCAAAGATGACCTGCCCGGCCTTGAACTCATTGACGGTGTCGGGCGTCTTGACCTCGGCCACGTTCTTCTTGATGACGCCGGCGTCCACCATCGTCAACCACTGTTGCAGGCCCCGGGCAGCGGCGGCGCGGTCCAGGGTGATCTTGCCGTTGGCGTCGTTGAACTCCTTGCCTTGGCTCCAGTAGGGCAGCAGAAAGGTGCAGACCGCGCCTTCGATCGGCGCGCCCTGAATGCTCAGGCCCTGCAGGTTGGGGTTGCCTTCGGCGGCCTGGATCTTCTTGGCCGCCGCGGCCAGTTCGTCCCAGGTCTTGGGCTCGGCGATGCGGTGCTTGTCCAGCAGGTCGCGGCGGTAGTACATCATCATCGCGTCGGCAAAGGCCGGCATGGCCGCGACCTTGCCGTCGACCACGTTGGACGCGGCGTAGACCGGCAGGTAGGGCTTCATCGCCGTGGCGGGGTCGCCGACGTAGGCGTTGAGCGGCTCGAGCCAGCCGGCGCCAAAGTATTGCGCCGGGTTGACGATGTCGATCAGGTAGATGTCGATCGATGGGTCTTTGGCGTTGAGCACCGTGCTGAGGTATTGGCGCTGCAGATCGCTGGTGGCGCCGCCGGTCTCGATGTCGATGCTGATGCCGGGGTTGCGTTTGCTGTAGTCGTCGAACAGCTTGCGCATGAGGTCGGGGCGCTGCTGCTGACCACCGGCAAAGACGCGCAGCTTGGTCTGCGCCAGCGCGCCCAGCGGCGTGAGCGCGAGGGTGACGGTGGCGAGTGCGGCCAGGGTGGCGGCCAGTGCATGTCGACGGGTCATGGCAATCTCCTCAGAGTGCGGCGCCGCTGGCGGCGTCGAACAGGTGCAGATGCTGCGGGCTCAGGTAGACGTCGAGCGCGGTGCCCGGCCGCTCGCGAAACGAGGCCGGGCAGCGCGCCACCATCTCGGCGTTGCCGATGCGCAGCGTGACCAGCGTCTCGGCGCCCAGCGGCTCGAGCAGCGAGACCTGCGCCGGCACGCGCTGCGCGTCGCTGCCTTGCGCGGCGAGCGTGATGTTCTCGGGCCGCACGCCGAACTTGAGCTTGGCGGTGGCCGCGGCGCGCGCGGCCAGGGCCGCCGGCACCACGATCTGCGCGCCGCCGAGGTCGGCATGGTCGCCGGCCAGCGTGCAGTCGGCCAGGTTCATGGGCGGCGCGCCGGTGAAGCCAGCCACAAACAGCGCTGCCGGCCGGTTGTAGATGGCGTCGGGCGTGTCGTACTGCATCTTGTGGCCGCCCGACAGCACGGCAATGCGGTCGGCCAGGGTCATGGCCTCGACCTGGTCGTGCGTGACGTAGATGATGGTCGCGCCCAGGCGCTGGTGCAGGCGTTTGATCTCGCTTCGCATCTCGTTGCGCAGCTGCGCGTCGAGGTTGCTCAGCGGCTCGTCAAAGAGAAACACCTTGGGCTCGCGCACGATGGCGCGGCCGATGGCCACGCGCTGGCGCTGGCCGCCGGACAGCGCGGCCGGCCGACGCTCAAGCATGTGGTCGATGCGCAGCAGCCTTGCAGCGTCCATGACGCGGCGCTGGATCTCGGCCTCGGGCGTCTTGCGCAGGCGCAGGCCAAAGGCCATGTTGTCGAACAGCGTCTTGTGCGGATACAGCGCGTAGTCCTGGAACACCATCGCGATGTCGCGGTGGCGTGGCGGCAGCTCGTTGACGCGCTGGCCGTCGATGCTCACTTCGCCGCCGCTGATGGGCTCGAGCCCCGCAATCATGCGCAGCAGCGTGCTCTTGCCGCAGCCGCTGGGGCCGACGAAGACGACGAACTCGCCGTGGCGGATCTCGAGGTCGATGCCGTGGATGACTGTGGTCTTGCCGTCGTAGCTCTTGCTGACCCGGCTCAGCCCGACGGCAGCCACCTCAGTAGCCGCTTTCCGTCTTGGTGCCTTCGGCCAGGGTGTGCACCTGGGGTGCTTCGCCGCCTGTGCGCAGCGCGGCAACTGCCGCCTGCGCGCCGCGCATCAGCAGGCCCAGGTCTGAGGCCACGGCCACGAAGTCGTAGCCGGCCGCACGGTAGCGCGTCACCACCTCGGGCGTGCCGCCGACGGTGCCGATGGGCTTGCCCACGGCGCGCGCGCGGCGTGCTGCGTCGGTCATCAGCGTCATGACGTCGGGGTGCGTCAAGTTGCCGGCGTGGCCCATCGAGCCCGACAGGTCGCCCGGGCCGACGAATAGCGCGTCGACGCCGGGCACCGCGGCGATTTCTTCGAGCCGGGCGATGGACTGCGGTGTCTCCAGCTGAACGACGACGCCGACCGACTGGTTGGCGACGCGAAAGTAGTCTGGCGTGGTGCCGAAGCGCGACGCGCGGCTCATGCCGGCCATGCCGCGCACGCCCTCGGGCGCGTAGCGCGTGGAAGCCACGGCCTGTGCCGCTTCGGCTGCGTTTTGCACGAACGGGATCAGCAGGGTCTGCGCGCCGGCATCGAGCACGCGCTTGACGGTGATGGTGTCGTTCCAGGGCACGCGCACGACCGGCACCATCTTGGTATTGCCCACGGCCTGCAGCAGGTGCACCAGGTCCATCAGGTCGAGCGGCGTGTGCTCCATGTCGAGCACGCCCCAGTCGAAGCCGGCCAGGCCCACGGCCTCGGCCACGATGGGGCTGGCCGACATCACCCAGGTGCCAATGGGTGGCCTGGAACCGCGGTTGCGCAAAAGCTGGCTGAAGGGGTTCATGAATCGCCTTTCGACTCAGTAGATGGATGGCTCTGGAGTAGGCGCCGTGCCTTGCAGAAAGTCCAGATCGCAGCCTTCGTGGGCCTGTGTGACGTGGCGCTGGTAGAGCTGCGTCCAGCCGCGCAAGAAGGGCTGCACCGGCGCCACCCAGGCAGCGCGGCGGCGCGCCAGTTCGTCATCGTCCACGCACAGCGTCAACGAGCGCGCATCCACATCAAGCTCGATCTCGTCGCCGGTCTGCACCAGCGCCAGCGGGCCGCCCACGGCGCTCTCGGGGCTGACGTGCAGCACGCAGGTGCCGTAGTGGGTGCCGCTCATGCGGGCATCCGAGATGCGCAGCATGTCGCGCACGCCCAGCGCCAGCAGCTTCTTGGGGATCGGCAGGTTGCCCCATTCGGGCATCCCCGGTGCGCCCACGGGGCCGGCGTTGCGCAGCACCAGCACGCTGTCTTCATTGACATCGAGGTCCGGGTCGTTGATCGCGGCCTGCATCTGCGGCTGGCTGTCGAAGACGATGGCGCGGCCGCGGTGGCGCAGGAAGCGCTCGCCGGCCGCGCTGGGCTTGATGACGGCGCCGTGCGGCGCCAGGTTGCCCTGCAGCACGGCCAGCGTGGGCCGCGTGCTCACCGGGCGATCCAGCGGGCGGATGACCTCTTCGTCCACCACCTGCGCGCAATCGACCTGCTCGCGCAGGGCGCGGCCGGTGCAGGTGATTTCGTCCAGCAGCAGGTGTTTGCGGATGCGCTGCATCAGCGCCGGCAGGCCACCGGCGTAATAGAAGTCTTCCATCAGCCGGTCGCCGCTGGGGAAGAGGTTGGTCAGCACCGGCACGCGCCGGCCCATCTCGTCCAGGTCGGCCAGGTTCAGCTCGACGCCCGCGCGGCGTGCCATGGCGATGATGTGCACGGCGGCGTTGGTGCTGCCGCCCAGCGCCATCTGCACCGCCACGGCATTGAGGAAGGCGCCGCGGGTCAGGATGCGCTGCGGCGTCAGGCCCTCGGCGATCATGGCCACGATGCGCTCGCCGCAATCGGCGGCCATGCGCGGGTGCGCCGCGTCCATCGCCGGGATGCTGCTGCTGCCGGGCAGCGACATGCCCATCGCCTCGGCCATCGCCGTCATGGTGCTGGCCGTGCCCATGGTGTTGCAGGTGCCGGGGCTGCGCGTCATGCGCGCTTCCAGGCGCACCCATTCGTCGGCGTCGATGTTGCCGGCCTGCAGCTCGTCCCAGTAGATGCGGGTGTGGGTGCCGGCGCCTACCGTCTTGCCCTGGTGGCGGTCATTCAGCATCGGGCCGGCGGGGCAGAACAGGGCCGGCACGCCCATGCTGATGGCGCCCATCAGCAGACCTGGCGTGGTCTTGTCGCAGCCGCCGAGCAGCACCACGCCGTCGATGGGCAGGCTGCGCAGCAGCTCTTCGGTTTCCATCGCCAGGAAGTTGCGGTAGAGCATGGTGGTGGGCTTGACCATGACCTCGCCCAAACTCATGGCCGGCAGCTCGAAGGGCATGGCGCCGGCCAGCAACACGCCGCGCTTGACGGCCTCGGCGCGATCACGCAAGTGGGCGTGGCAGGGCGAGAGATCGCTCCAGGTGTTGATGATGCCGACGATGGGCCGGCCGACCACGTCTTCGCGGCGCAGCCCCATCTGCTGCATGCGCTGGCGGTGCGCAAAACCGCGCAGGTCGTTGGCCACGAACCAGCGGCGGCTGCGGAGTTCGGCGGGAGTCTGCGTCATGGCGTGGACGTCTGCATTTGTTACCGCTAACATACGTGCGGCTCCTGCCAGCGTCCATTGAGAATAACCCGGTGCCCACCACCCGTTCTGATGCCGTGCCCGCAGCCTCGCGCCAGGCGCGCCGCGGCCATGGCCGTGTCACCTTGCAGGACGTCGCCGCGGCGGCCGGCGTCACCGCCATCACCGTCTCGCGCTACCTGCGTGAACCCACGCTGGTGGCCGACGACACGGCAGCGCGCATCCGCGTGGCGCTGGCGCAGACCGGCTACGTGCCCAACAAGCAGGCCGGGTTGCTGGCCAGCGGCGTGTCCAACATGGTCGCGGCCTTGTTGCCCAATCTTGCCAATTCGATCTTCGCCGAGACCGCGCAAGGCCTCAGCGACGGCTTGCAGGCCGCCGGCTTCGAACTGCTCATCGCGTCCACCGGCTACTCGCTCGACCGCGAAGAAGAGCAACTGCGCGCCGTGCTGGGCTGGCACCCGGCGGCGCTGGTGGTCACCGGGCGACGGCACTCGAGCGGCGCGCAAACGCTGCTGGCCAACGCCAAGGCGTCAGGCACGCCGGTGATCGAGATCTGGGACCACCACCCGCCGCCGCCCGGTACGCGGCGCCACTTCTTCACACAGATCGGCTTCAACCACGATGACGTGGGCCGCGCCATGGCCGAGCACCTGCTGCGCGCCGGCCACCGCCATCTGGCCTATGTCGACAGCAGCGTGGCCGAAGACTACCGGGCGCACGAGCGCGGCATGGCCTTCTGCGCCGCGGCGCAAGCGGCCGGCGCCACGGTCGCCGTCATCGTGGCGCCAACGGGCGACGCCTTCGACGCCGGACGGCAGGTCTTTGGCGACATCACGCGCGCCGGGCCACCGGCGATCACGGCCGCGGCCTTTGCCAACGACCACCTGGCCTGCGGCGCGCTGCTCGAAGCGGCGCGGCGCAAGGTGGCGGTGCCGCAGCGGCTGGCGCTGCTGGGCTTTGGCGACTTCGCCATCGCGCGCCAGCTGAGCCCGGCCTTGTCGAGCGTGCAACTGCCGCGCCATGCCATCGGCCACGAGACGGCGCGCTCGCTGCTCGACGCGCTGCGCCTGGGCAAGCCGGCGGTGCCGGTGTCGCTGCCCTGGGCCCTGGTGGCGCGCGGCAGTACCGGCGGCAGCTGAAGGGCCGAAGTCGGCTCAACGCATCAAGAGCACCGCGGCCAGCACGAAGGCTGCCAGCCACAGCGTCTCGGCCACGATCAGTGCAATCGGGCGCCAGCCCATGCGCGCGAGTTGCATGAATGAGGTCTTCATGCCCAGCGCGGCAATGGCCAGCACCAGGCAGGCCCGTGACGCCGTGCCCAGGCCCTGCGCCAGCCAGGGCGTCAGGCCGACCGTGGAGTTGAGCACCACCATGCCCACGAAGAGCCACAGAAACCACGGCAGCAGCGGCTGGTGTGCCGGCTTGCGGCCGTCGGCCGTGGGCTCTGCAGCGGCGGCGCGCTGGCTGCGAAACGCGAACGCGGTGCCGGCCACGACCACGGTCAGCAGCGTGACACGGAACAGCTTGACCACGGTGGCGATGTCGCCGGTGGCGGTGTTGACGGTGTAGCCGGCGCCGACCACTTGCGCCACGTCGTGGATGGTGCCGCCCAGGAACAGGCCGGCCAGTTCGGGCGGCAGGTTCAGCCCACGCACGAGCAGCGGGTACAGCACCATGGCCAGCGTCGAGAGCAGCGTCACCGAGACCACCACCATCAGCGTGAAGCGCTCGCCGTCTTTCTCGCGCGGCAGCACGGCAGAGATCGCCAGCGCCGCGGAGGCGCCGCAGATCGCCACCGCGCCGCCGGCCAGCACGCTGCGGGCACGGCTGATGTCCAGGCGGCGGCCGCACCACAGCGCGAAGGCGATGGTGGCGGCCACCGCCAGCACCACCACGGCGGCAGTCTGCCAACCCAGTGCCAAGATCTGCGTGGCCGTGATGCGCGCGCCCAGCAGGCCCACGCCCAGGCGCAGCACGGTGCGGGCGCCGAACTCGATGCCTGGCTTGGTGCGCGGCGCGTGCGCCAGGTAGTTGAGCGCCACGCCAAAGAGCAGCGCGTACAGCATCTGCGGCCCGCCGTGCAGGCCGGCGACGAAGGTCGCCACC
>JANPMR010000336.1:0-5297 GCA_031427055.1 Rubrivivax sp. | reverse complement strand
TCGCTCCACTTCAGCAGCTTGATGTCGTCCTCGACCGGGTGCTCGCGGTACCACTCGATCCACTTGTAGTCGGTGATGCCGGCCTCTTTGTTGGGGGCCCAGATCTCGACCGTCCAGAACAGCGCGCCCAGCTGCTCGTAGACCCAGTCTTGCGTGCCGGTGATGACCTTCTTGGGGTGGTACTTGAAGTCGTGAAAGATGCTGATCGCCGGGTAGCCGGTAAGCGTGGCGCCGATGTCCGACAGGCGCTTGTACATCCACAGGTCTTCGGGCGTCATGTCGTCGTCGCTCTGCGTGCCCATGGGCCGCAGGATGACGCCGCTGTGGGTGTGAAAGCTGACCGCAGCGCCGATGTTGGGGTGGCTGGTGATGAAGTGCACCATGGCCCGCACCTCGGGCTCGCTGGTCGGGTAGGGGCCGGCGCCGACCTGCTCGAATTCTTGCCGCCAGTAGGCCGGGAAGTTGCGGTTGAGGTCCAGCCCTTCGCGATCCGGGTTGGCGGTGATCTTCAAGCCATCAAAGTTCTTCAGCGTGCCTTCGGGGATCAGCCGGTAGTACTCGCCGCCAAATTCGCCCGGCTCGCGCGCCACCATCAGGCGCGGCTCGGCCTCGTGCTTCTTGTAGCTGCCGTGCGGGTCGCTCACGCGCATCTGCAGCACGCGGCCGTCGCCGTCGACGTCCTCGACCGTGAGGCCGCTTACCGGGTGCTCCTCGTACGGATAAGGCCGCGTCGACGAACGGATGTGGCGCGGCCGGTCGGCCAGGGCGAGTTCGGCGCCGTCGGGGTTGAGGCGCGGCACGATGTAGACGGCGCGCGTGTCCAGCAGGTGGCGGATCTTGTCGTCGCCCTCGTAGCCCGCGACCAGCTGGTGCAGCCAGTACAGGCAGGCGGTGCCGGCGGTGAGCTCGGCGGCGTGGATGTTGCCGTCGGCCCAGAAGGCCGGCTTGTCGGTGTCGACGCCGGTGTCCTGGTTGGTCAGCGTCAGCAGCCAGATGTCGCGGCCTTCGAAGCTCTTGCCGATGGACGACAGCGTCACCAGCCGCGGCGCGCTCGCGGCAAAGTCCTGCAGCAGGCGCGTCAGCTCGTCGTAGCGGTAGAACTGGTCGAAGCGGGGGACGGGGGTCGCTGGCATGACGGGGGCAGTGCGTGGGGATGGCCGCGATGCTACTCGTGGCCGCCGCGTGGGCGCACCCTCACTGACCCTTGAACAGGCCCTGGAAGTGCCGCGAAACAGGTAGCCGCTCGGGCCGCCCGCGCAGTGTCAGGTGCATGTGGCCTTCGTCCACGCGCACGGCGCTGGCGATGTGGCGGTGGGCAACGATCACGCTGCGGTGCACCTGCCAGAACTGCTGCTCGTCGAGCTGGGCCAGCAGCTCCTTCAGCGGCGTGCGGATGAGTGCCTCGCCGCCGTCGAAGACGATGCGCGTGTAGCGGCTGTCGCTCTCGAAGTAGATCACCTCGTCGCTGCGGATCATGCGCACCTCGCGGCCCACGCCGGCCTGCAACGCCTGCAGTGCGGGCGCGCGGCGCGCCTGCGCCGCCAGCTGCGTCAGCAAGGCCTGCAGCGCGGCGGGCTCGGGCACGGTGGCGGCCGGCGCCAAACGGGCCTGCAGCCGCGCCACCGTCTGCGCCAGCCGCTCGGCCTGCACCGGCTTGAGCAGGTAGTCCACGGCACCCGCTTCAAAGGCCGCAATCGCGTGGTCGTCGTAGGCGGTGGCGAAAACCACGGGCACCTGGGCGCCGATGCGTCGCGCCACGTCGATGCCGCTCAGCCCCGGCATGCGGATGTCGAGGAAGCAGACCTCGGGCTCGTGCTCCAGAAAGGCATCCCAGGCGTCGACGCCATTGGCGGCCACGGCCACGACCTGCAGCGCCGGCCAGGCCACCCGCAAGGCGGCGAGCATCTGTTCGCGCGGGGCTTCCTCGTCATCGGCGATCAATGCGGTGGTCATGCGCCGGCCTCGGTGCGATAGGGCAGGGTGAAAGCGGCACGGCAGCCACCGCCGGGCGCCGCATCGACCTGCAAGTGCGCCGTGCTGCCGCTGGTCAGCGCAAGGCGCTCGCGGACATTGGCCAGGCCGACACCGTCGCGCATGTCCGGCGGCGGGCCGGTGCCGTCGTCGATGACCTCGAAGCAGGCCTGCCCTTCCTGCAGCGTGGCGCGGATCAGCAGCTCGCCACCGGCCAGCCGCGGCTCGATGCCGTGCACGATGGCGTTCTCCACCAGCGTCAGCAGCAGCCCGGGTGGCAGCAGCGCCTGCGCCAGCGGCGGCGGCACGTCGAGCCGCCAGCGCAGCCGCTCGCCCAGACGCGCCTGCATCACCTCAAGGTAGCGCTGCACGGCCACCAGTTCATCGCCGGCCGGCAGCAGCGTGCGCTTGAACAGCGGCAGCGTGGCGCGCAGGTAGCCGGTGAGCGCCTCCAGCAGCGGCGCGGCACGGGCGTCCTGGGTCTGCACCCAGTGCTGCACCGAGGCCAGGGTGTTGAACAGGAAGTGTGGTTCGATCTGCGCCGCGGCCAGGCGACGCGCCATTTCGATGGCGCGTTCGCGTTCGGCCTGCTCCACCAGGCGCGACTCGATCTGCTGCGCCCGCCACGTCACCAGGAACCACAGCAGCAAGAGCAGCAGGAAGACACCCAGCGTCATCATCCAGTGCAGCGCCAGGCGCTCGCCGCGCTCAGGCAGGCGCCAGCGCAAGGCCAGGGCGACCGGCAGCAGGCCCAGGCTCAGCAGGATCGTCACGTTCATCAGCGGCCGCCGCCAAGGGCGCCACCACAGCCAGCGGCACGCGCCGTAGCCCATCGCCACCAGCAACACAAGCAGTCCGGTCACCAGCGCGGTCAGCGCGGGCGGCGCGACCTGCAGTGCCATGAAAAACACCAGCGCGATGTAGATGCAGACCGCGGCGATCAAGGTTGCGTTCGGGCCGTCGCTGCCGGCGCGGGCCATCTCCTGCGCCGTGAAGGCGCGCTTGCGGCCCGGGTACAGGAGCTGGCTCCAGTCGATGTGTGATGAGGACATGACAGGCAGTGTAGGAGCGGCCCCGCCAGCGTCGCGGCCGCAGCGGGCGGGTGGCAGATCGACGCGGGCGAATGGCCGCCGGCCGCGCACCGTTGGCGGCGGGCGGGCTCAGCGCGGTGGCTCGTCGTCCTTGCGCCGGCCCGAGAACATCGTCCACCAGACGATGAGCACCAGCAGGCCCAGCGCCAGCAGCGCTTCGAGGATCAGCAGCCACATGGCGAACAGCGCCCTCGCGGTGCGCAGCCGGGCGCCATCATGCCGCCACCACGATGCGGTCGCGGCCCTGCAGCTTGGCCTCTTGCAACGCGCGCTCGGCGCGCTCGAGCGTCTGCGCCACGTTCTCGCCGGCATGGTGCTCGGCCAGGCCGCAAGACAAGGTGACGCCGACCGCCATGCTGCCGTGCAGGATGCGCAGCGCACCCACGCGCTGGTGCAGGCGCTCCAGGCCGCCGCGGGCCAGCGCGGCGCGGGTGTCCGACAGCATCAGCACGAAGTCATCGCCGCCCCAGCGCGCGAGCACGTCCGAGCCGCGCACATGTCGCAGCGCCTCTTGCGCCACGGCGCGCAGCACGGCGTCGCCGACGGCGTAGCCGTGCTGCTCGTTCACCGGCTTGAAGTGGTCGACATCCAGCACCGCCAGACAAAAGGTCTGGCCCGAGCGCACGCAGCGCTGGTGCTCCTGGTCGACCACGGCCTGCATGTGGCGGCGGTTGACCAGGCCGGTGAGCTCGTCGCGCGTGGTGTGCTCGCGCAGCCGCGCCACGGCCTGCGCCAGCTCGGCGCGCTGCTGCCGCGCGCGATGGCGCAGCCGGGACAGGCGGCCGGCCAACAGCGACACGGCCGGCATCATGGTGGCGACGAGGATGAAGTGGCCGATCTCCACCGCCGGCACGTAGACGGCCGGCTGCAGCGTCGCCATCAGCGCCATCGTGGCGCCGAACAGCGCCACCGCGTACAGGCTCACCCAGCGCATCTGCCGCGGCGTGGCCACGAACATGCCAAACATCAGGATCACCATCATGATCGGAAACACCGCGCCGCGCCCGGCGCCCACCAGCGCATAGGCGACGGCGCCGCTGGCCAGCGCGAAGACCATCTGCGGCACCGTCAGCGAGGGCTCGTGCCAGCGGCGGGAGGTGCCGCTGCGGATGAGCACGAAGAACACCGCCATGCCGGCCAAGGTGAGGGCCGACCAGGCCAGCACCGGCCACAGGCGGGCCGCGCCGATCCACACGAAGTAGTGCATGCCGGCCACGCCGGCACTGAGCAGCAGCATGGCCAGTCCGGCCTGCCACAGGCGCTGGCGCTGCACGGGGTCGCTGGTGAGAAGCGCGTCGAGCAGACGGCTCATGGTGGGCGTGAGGGCTTTGTCGGCGAAGTGAGGTGTGAGCGTAGCACCGCGGCACAGGGCCTCACCGCCGAGGAACGGAGTCGGCAGAGGGCATCGAAAAAGGCGACATGTGTCGCCCGATTCCCTACACTGCCGCGCAGCCCCGCCGCCCAAGGAACCCCACCATGAATGCCCCTCTGCCCGAGTCCGTCCGCAAGGCGCTCGAGACCATCACGCTCGACGACAAGTACCGCCTGGAATCGGGCCGCGCCTTCATGAGCGGCGTGCAAGCCCTGGTGCGGCTGCCGATGCTGCAGCGCCAGCGCGACGCGCGCGCCGGGCTCAACACGGCAGGCTTCATCAGCGGCTACCGCGGCAGCCCGCTGGGCACCTACGACCAGGCGTTGTGGGCGGCCAAGAAGCACCTGGCCGAGAACCACATCGTCTTCCAGCCCGGCGTCAACGAAGAGCTCGGCGCCACCGCGGTGTGGGGCACGCAGCAGCTTGACCTGTACCCGAAGGAGAACAAGTACGACGGCGTGTTCGGCATCTGGTACGGCAAGGGCCCGGGGGTCGACCGCACCAGCGATGTCTTCAAACACGCCAACATGGCGGGCACGTCCAAGCACGGCGGCGTGATCGCCATCGCCGGCGACGACCACGTGGCCAAGAGCAGCACCGCGGCGCACCAGAGCGACCACATCTTCAAGGCCTGCGGGCTGCCGGTGTTCTTCCCGTCCAACGTGCAGGACATCCTGGACATGGGCCTGCACGCCTTTGCGATGAGCCGCTTCTCGGGCGTGTGGAGCGGCATGAAGACGATTCAGGAGGTCGTCGAATCCAGCGCCAGCGTCAGCGTCGACCCGGACCGCGTGAAGATCATCCTGCCGCAGGACTTTGTGATGCCGCCGGGCGGCTTGCACATCCGCTGGCCCGACCAGCCG
>JANPMR010000335.1:0-9166 GCA_031427055.1 Rubrivivax sp. | reverse complement strand
CAGCAGCGCCGCGCCGGCCACCATCAGCGGCAGCATCGCCCAGGCCGGCAGGGCGTGGCTGAAGGCCAGCGCCATCAGCCCCGCGCCCAGCCCGCCCATCACCGCCTGGCCTTCCCCGCCGATATTGAACTGCCCGCCGTGTAAGGCCACCGCCACCGCCAGGCCGGTGAAGATGAAGGTGGTGGCGTAGTACAGCGTGTAGCTCAGGCCCGAGGCCGAGCCGAAGGCGCCCTTGATGAGCAGCGTCAGCACCTGGCCCGGCTGGAAACCGACCAGCATGACCACACCGCCGGCGACCAGCAGGGCCAGGGCGAGGTTGACGGCGGGCAGCAGCGCGACGTCCATCCAGCGGGGGAGTTCTATGGGTTGCGACATGAACTTCTGGCCTCGGCGATGGGGCACGTGGGACTCATGACAGGCCTGCGCGTTCTCGACTGGAAGTCGGCAACGATAAGGTCACCGCGACTTGTTTCTCAGGGAGCCGAAATTCAGGGCGAGCATGTATGCTTGTACAGTATCTGCATCGCAGACTTGCAACTGCAAACTGCTGCCGCAGGCGCCGATTTTGGAGACAAGATGACTGAGGATTCAAAGGCTCGGCGGCCGATCGTGATCGATCTCTTTGCCGGCGCCGGCGGCTTGAGCTTAGGGTTTGAGCAGGCCGGGTTCGACATCGCCGCTTCGGTAGAGATCGATCCCATCCACTGCGCAACCCATCACTACAACTTTCCGCAGTCGAAGGCGATCTGCCGCAGCGTTGTGGGCCTTTCGGGCGCGGAGCTGCGGGCCCTTGCAAGCGTTGGTGACGCTGAGATTGATGTCGTGTGTGGCGGCGCCCCATGCCAGGGTTTTTCGACCATCGGAAAACGGGCGCTCGACGACCCGAGAAATCAACTCGTCTTCCACTTCTGCCGCTTGGTACGTGAGTTGCGCCCCAAGTACGCTGTCTTCGAGAACGTTCGCGGCCTGACATTCGGCGCGCACAAGGCTTTCTTGAACGAGATTGTCGAGACACTGCAGCTTGACGGCTACGAAGTGACGCTGCCGTATCGGGTTCTCAACGCGGCCGATCTCGGTGTCCCTCAGGATCGCAAGCGGCTGTTCTTGCTGGCGTCGCGAGGCGACCAGGCACTGGCGGCGTATCCCGGGCCTCGCACTGGCGTCACGGTCGGGGACGCCATCGCCGACCTCCCGGATGCCGACGGCTTTGAGGACTTGCTCCATCGCGACCATGTCACCGCGCGCTGTGGCAAGGGCTCTGATTACGCACGCAAGTTGCGCGGCGAGTTGCTGGACGAGGCTGACTTTTCTCATCCCCGGCGATGGAATTCAAAGTTGCTGACCTCGAGTGCCCGAACTGCGCACACGGAGATGTCGCGAACGCGATTCCTGGCAACGACAGCGGGACGGGTCGAGCCGATCAGTCGCTTTCTGAAGCTCGACCCCGACGGTCTGTGCAACACGCTGCGCGCCGGAACCGACAGCGCGAGAGGGGCCTTCACGTCGCCGCGACCCATTCATCCGACATTGCCTCGCGTCATCACGGTTCGTGAGGCTGCGAGACTGCATTCCTATCCCGATTGGTTCCGCTTTCATGTGACGAAGTGGCATGGATTCCGGCAAATCGGCAACTCCGTCCCGCCGCTCATGGCGCGCGCAGTGGCAGCGCAAATCGCCCTCGCGCTCGGCACGCGCCCCTGTAAACCGCGCGCTCTGATCGACCTCGGGACTGAGGCCGAGTTGAACTACACGATGGCGGACGCCGTTCGCCGATTCGGCCTTGGCGCGAGCCCGATCGCAAACCGCATCCGGCAAGTCCCGATCTTCGACAGCCCGGCGACCGGCCAAGTGCCTCTGGACCTCGAAGCGAGTGCGATCCATGGCTGACAGGCCGACTCCTCGCGGACGCTTGTACGAAGTCATCCTCGAACGGCTGTTTCTCGACCGTTGGCGCAAAGGCATGCAGTCGGTCGAATTCCATCGTTCCGACATCGAGGCGGTCGCCATCCAGCTTGAGGTGAAGCTGCCGAAGAATCTTGGCGACCTGATCTACTCGTTTCGATTTCGACGCGCACTGCCGACGGTGATTTCAGCCACCGCGCCTGTCGGGCAGGAATGGGTCATTGAGTTGTATGGCGGCTCGACATACCGTTTCGCGCTTTCGCAACTGAGCCGGGTGCTGCCGCAGGCGTCCCTCGCGCTGATCGACATTCCGGACGCTACGCCCGAGATCGTGCTTCGCTACGCGCTGGGTGATGAGCAGGCACTGCTGGCACAGCTGCGCTACAACCGCTTGATCGATGTCTTTCTGGGCATCGTTGCGTACTCGCTGCAAAACCACCTGCGCACGTCCATTCGGGCGCCAAAAGGCCGCACACAGATTGAGATCGACGAGCTGTATGTCGGAGTGAACGTCGATGGCGAACACTTCGTGGTTCCGGTTCAAGCCAAGGGTGGAAGCGACCAGATAGGGATCGTGCAAGCTCAGCAAGACCTGCAGTTCTGCGCCGAGCGATTCCCGGATCTGAAGTGCAGGCCTGTGGCTGCCCAGTTCCTCGGCAATGGCGGCATCGCCTTGTTCGAGTTGACCCTGCAAAGTGGCAGTCTGCGCGTCAAGCAGGAGCGGCACTATCGTCTTGTCGACACCGAGCCTTACATGCCGGCACCGCGATAGCGCTTGCGTGTCACGCGGCCGGCCCTGCCGCTCCACCCATCAGCCGCCCCAACGCCGCCTCGCTGCACTGCTCGATCGGCAGTTCGCCCGCAATACGCCCGGCGTTCATCACGATCACGCGGTCGCTCAGCGCCAGGATCTCGTCGAGCTCGGACGACACCACCAGCACCGCGCCGCCGGCGTCGCGCAGGGCGCGCAGGCGGCCGTGGATGAACTCGATGGCGCCGATGTCGACGCCGCGCGTCGGTTGGCCCACCAGCAGCACCTGGGGTTCGAGTGCGGCCTCGCGCGCCAGCACCAGCTTTTGCTGGTTGCCGCCGCTGAACTTGCTGGACCGCAGCAGCGGGTTGCGCGGCCGCACGTCGTAGCGCTCCATCATCGCCGCGCAGTCGTCATGCATGGCGCGGCGGCGCATCCAGCCGGCGCGGCTGTAGCGGGGGCGGTCCTGGTAACCCAGCACCGCCGATTCCCAGGCCGCGAAGGGCAGCACCAGGCCGCGGCGGTGGCGGTCTTCGGGCACATGAGCGATGCGCAACTCGCGGGCGCGGCGCGTGTCCAGCCAGGCCGTGGGCGTGAAGCGTGCGTCGCCGATGCGCAGCTCGCCCGCCGCCGGCACGAGCAGGCCCGAGAGCGCGTCGAGCAGTTCGCTCTGGCCGTTGCCCGACACGCCCGCGACGCCGACGATCTCGCCGGCATGCAGCGTGATCGAGACATCGGCCAGCCGCGCCACGCCCAGGCTGTCGGCCCAGGACAGCCCCTGCGCCTGCAGCAGCACGGCGCCGGCCTGCCCGGCCCGCGCCCCATCACGCAGACGCCCCAGGTGGACGCGGCGGCCCACCATGGCTTCGGCCAGGCCGTCCAGGCTGGTGTCCGCGATGGCGCAATCCAGCACCACCTGGCCGCCGCGCATCACCGTCACGGCGTCGCACAGCGCCATGATCTCCTTGAGCTTGTGCGTGATCAGCAGCACCGTGGTGCCGCGGTCGCGCAGCGTGCGCAGGGTGGTGAAGAGCTGCTCGGTCTCGGCCGGCGTAAGCACGGCGGTGGGCTCATCCAGGATCAGAATGCGCGCGCCGCGGTACAGCGCCTTGAGGATCTCGAGCCGCTGGCGTTCGCCCACCGGCAGGTCGGAGACGAGCGCGTCGAGGTCCACCGTCATGCCGGTGTCATGCATCAGCACTTGCAGCCGCTGGCGCACCGCGGCGCGTGCCGGCGTCAGGCGCCAGCTGGGCTCGGCGCCGAGCATCACGTTGTCCAGCGCGCTCAGCGTGTCGACCAGCATGAAGTGCTGGTGCACCATGCCGATGCCCAGGGCGATCGCTGCGCGCGAGCCGGTGATGGCCGCCGGCCGGCCCTCGATCTGGATGTCGCCCGCATCGGCCTGATAAAAGCCGTACAGGATCGACATCAGCGTGCTCTTGCCGGCGCCGTTTTCGCCCACGATGCCGTGCACGGTGCCGGCGCGCACCGTCAGCGCCACGTCGCGGTTGGCGTGCACCGCGCCAAAACGCTTGTGGATGCCGCGCATCTGCACGGCGACGGCCACGGCCGCTGCTGCGGTCGCGGCCGGCATGCTCACTTGCAGCTGTTGCTGGCCATGTAGTCGATGACCTTGATCTTGCCGCTGATGATGTCGGCCTTGGCCGCCGCCACCTTGCTTTTCATGTCGGCGCTTACCAGCTTGGCGTTGTGTTCGTCCAGCGCCACGTCCACGCCGCCTTCCTTGAGGCCCAGGGATGCCACGCCCGGGGTCACGCCCTTGAAGGCGTTGTAGACCGCCACATCCACGCGCTTGACCATGCTCGTGAGCATGGTGCCGCTCTGGATGTGGTTCTGGTTGCTGTCGACGCCGATGGCCAGCTTGCCGCCGTCCTTGGCCGCCTGGTAGACGCCGATGCCGGTGCCGCCCGCGGCGGCAAAGATCACGTCCACGCCGCCCGCAAACTGCGCCTTGGCCAGTTCGGCGCCGCGCGCCGGGTCGTTCCAGGCCGCGGGTGTGGTGCCCGTCATGTTGGCGCTGGTCTGCACCTTGGGGTTGGCGTACTTGGCGCCTTGCTCGTAGCCGCATTGAAAGCGGCGGATGAGCGGAATGTCCATGCCGCCGACGAAGCCGACCTTGCCGCTCTTGCTGGCCAGCGCCGCCATCATGCCGACGAGGAAGCTGCCTTCGTGCTCCTTGAAGGTGATGCTCTGCACGTTGGGCAGCGTGACCACCGAGTCGATGATGGCGAACTTCTGCTTGGGGAAGTCTTTCGCCACTTTCTCGAGGCTGCTGCCCTGGCTGAAGCCGATGCCCACCACGGGGTCGGCGCCGCGCTCGGCCATGCGCCGGATGGCCTGCTCGCGCTGCGCCGGGTTGGCGATCTCGAACTCGAGGTAGGCCTTGCCCGACTCCTTCTTCCAGCGCTCGGCGCCGTCGTAGCCGGCCTGGTTGAAGCTCTTGTCGAACTTGCCGCCCATGTCGTAGATGACGGCCGGCTCGGCCCACGCGGCCGTGGCGGTGGTGGCCAGGACGGCCAGGACGGTCGGGATCAGGGGGGTGCGGATCATGATGTTGCGTCTCCAGGTAGGGTGCCCGGCAGGATAGCAAGACTCGCGCCGTGTGCCTCTCGCGGTTGGCCCTAGCATCCCCGGATGGACAGCCCTGCAAGCAACCGTTTCGACAACGACGCCGCCGCCCGCGCCCTGCCCAAGGTGGTGTTGCATGAGCACCTGGATGGCGGCCTGCGCGTGGGCACGCTGCTGGAGTTGTTGCACCGGCGCGGCATGCACCCGGTGGCCGACGACGAGCCCGCGCTGGCCGCCTGGTTTGACGCCAATGCCCATGCCGGCAGTCTGGAAAAGTACCTCGAAGGCTTTGCGCTCACGGTCGAGGCGATGTCCGACCCGGTGGCGATGGAGCGCGTGGCCTTCGAAGCCGCCGAAGACGCAAGCGCCGACGGCGCCGTGTTGGCTGAATTTCGCATCGCGCCGCTGCTGTTCGAGAGCCACGGCGTGCCCGGTGATGCGGCGGTCGAGGCGCTGCTGGCCGGCCTGGCGCGCAGCAGCTTGCCCACGGGCTTGATCGTCTGCGCCATGCGCCACCTGCCGCCGTCCGAGACCCTGCGCGCCGCCCAACTGGCCTTGCGTTGGCAGGGCCGCGGGGTGGTCGCCTTCGACCTGGCCGGCGCCGAGCGCGGCCACCCGCCGAGCGAGCATGCCGAGGCCTTGCGGCTCGTGCGCGAAGCCGGCCTGGGCATCACCTTGCACGCCGGCGAAGCCGATGTTGCCGAGCGCGTGGTCGAGGCGGCGCGGTTGGGCGCCACCCGCATCGGCCACGGCGTGCATCTGGTGGACGCCCTGGCCAACCCGGCGCGCCGGGCGCTGCTGGACGAGGTCATCGCGCGCGGCGTGCACCTGGAGGTCTGTCCCACCAGCAACGTCCACACCGGCGCCGCCGCCTCGGTGGCCACGCACCCCATCACCGCGCTGTGGCGCGCCGGCGTGAGCCTGAGTTACCACACCGACAACCGCCTGATGTCGTGCATCACGCACTCAAGCGAAGCCGCGGCGCTGCTGCGCGAGACGACGCTGACGCGTGCCGATCTGCTGGAGATGGCGCGGCAGGCGGCCGGGCATTCCTTCTTGCCCGCAGCAGACCGGCAGCGGGCGCTGGCAGCGATCAAAGTCTCAGTTCAGGCGGGGTGACGCGGCAGGACGAGGCCCCTTGCTGAACGTGCGGATTCGGTGCGGGCCTCGTTGACGTTCTGCACCTGCACCGACAGGGCGTGCGGCGTTCGGCGTTCGGCCACAGAATCGTGCCCGATGAACAAGACACGCTGCATCGCGCTGGCCTTGGCCCTGGCGCTGCCGGGGGCGCAGGCGCACGCCCAAGTCGCCTGCGCGTCGCTGACGATCAATGCAGCGGCCGCAGCCGTCGCTCAGGCCCGTGCCCGCGGCGCCGCATGCGGCAGCCGTGGCGGCTTTGGCGCGGCGGCGCCGCTGCGCTGGAGCCCGACGCTGGACCGCGTGGCGCGCGAGCAGGCGCTGTGGGTGATGGAGTCGGGCCGGCTGACGCACGCCGGGCGCGACGGGCAGTCGCTTGGGCAGCGCGCCGCGACGGCCGGCTACCGCTATGCGCGCATCGCGGAAAACCTGGCCCAGGGCCAGGAGGATCTGGCCGAAGTGATGGCGGCATGGGCCGCGAGCGACGGCCACTGCGCCAACCTGCACGATGCCGGTGTCAGCGAGATGGCGCTGGCCTGCCGGCCGGCCGCCGACGGCCAACCGATCTGGGTGCTGGTGTTGGCGCGGCCGCTGGTGGCTGCGGCGCCTGGGCCTGCGCGATGATGCCGCCGCCCAGGCAGATCTCGCCGTCGTAGACCACGGCGCTCTGGCCCGGCGTGACGGCCCACTGCGGGCTGTCAAAGTCGAGCCGCAAGCCGTCGGCGGAGCAGTGCAGGACACAGGGCGCGTCGGTCTGGCGGTAGCGCGTCTTGGCGGCCAGCCGCCCATCGGCCGGGGCGTGGCCCGCCACCCAGCTCAAGTCTTGCGCCAGCAGCCAGGGTGACTGCAGCCAGGGGTGATCGTGGCCCTGCACGACGTGCATCGTGTGGGTGGCGACATCTTTGTGGGCCACGTACCAGGGCGCGTGCTCGCCGCCGCTGTCTCGCTCGCCGCTGGGCCGCCCCGAGGCGGGCGACCCCCCTTGGGGGGCGGGCCGCGACTTCGCGGCCCTCGGGGCCCAATTCACCCCGCCGATGCCCAGGCCCTGGCGCTGGCCCAGCGTGTAGAACGACAGGCCGACATGGCGACCCAGCTCGCGTCCGCGCTCGTCGAGCATGGGCCCGGGTTCGTGGCTCAGGTAACGGTTGAGAAACTCGCGAAACGGCCGCTCGCCGATGAAGCAAATGCCGGTCGAGTCTTTCTTGGCGGCCACCGGCAGCCCGATCTCGGCGGCGATGCGGCGCACCTCGGTCTTCTTCAACTCGCCCACCGGGAAGAGCGCGCGCGCGAGCTGCGCCTGGCTCAGCCGGTGCAAGAAGTAGCTCTGGTCCTTGGCCGGGTCCAGGCCCTTGAGCAACTGGAAGCTGCCCGCGGTTTCGCGCACGCGGGCGTAGTGGCCGGTGGCGATCTTGGCGGCGCCCAGGCGCATGGCGTGGTCGAGGAAGGCCTTGAACTTGATCTCGGCGTTGCACAGCACATCAGGGTTGGGCGTGCGCCCGGCCTTGTATTCGCGCAGGAACTCGGCGAAGACGCGGTCCTTGTACTCGGCGGCAAAGTTGACATGCTCGATCTCGATGCCGATGACGTCGGCCACCGCGGCGGCGTCGACAAAGTCGACGTTCGATGAGCAGTGCTCACTGTCGTCATCATCCTCCCAGTTTTTCATGAACAGCCCGACGACTTCGTACCCCTGCTGCTTGAGCAGCCAGGCGCTGACCGCGGAGTCCACGCCCCCGGACAAGCCCACCACCACGCGCTGCTTCGCTGTCATGCGCCAATTATCCCGGCGGCGCCACAATCCGACCCTTTGCAATCTCTCGGAGCGTCCATCGCATGTCAGGTCACGGTTTTCACGTCCACGGTCCGCACGACCACGAACTCGAGCACGCCGCGCACGGCGAGTCCAAGCATCCCTCGTCGGGCACCATCGCCGTCGTCACGGCCGTGCTGGCCACGGTGGGTGCGCTCTTCAGCTACATGGGCGGCGCCACGCAGGCCAACGCCGGCCTGTACAAGAACAACGCGGCGATCAAGAAGACCGAGGCCTCTAACCAGTGGAACTACTACCAGGCCAAGAGCAGCAAGCAGAACCTGGCCGAGATCGCCCTGGTGCTGGTGGCCGAAGACAAGCGCGCCGGCTTCAAGGGCGATGTCGAGCGCTACAAGTTGGAAAAGGCCGAGATCAAGACTGCGGCCGAGAAGCTCGAGGCCGAGTCCACCGATTGGGACAAGCAGTCAGACGCGCAGATGCACCTGCACCACCGCTGGGCCCAGGCCACCACCGCGCTGCAGATCTCCATCGCGTTGGCCGCCATGGCGCTGCTCACCGGCCGCAAGTGGCTTGAGTGGGGGATGTTCGGCGTGGCCGGGCTTGGCGTTGTTCTCGGCGTTGCCGCGGTGCTGCACTTTTGACGTGCGGCGGCGCTGGGCAGTGCCGGGCGGATTGACGTGTTGTGGCCCGTTGCTGACGTTCTCTGTGTCTGCTTTGCATGTTGAGATTGGCGCGAGCGAAGGCGGGCCCGGGCGGGCTGGGTCGCTTCGATGAGGCGGTCGTCGCTGCGCGCCGACTCCCTTCCGTGCCCGGGCCAGAGGCCCGGTCCTTCGCCAGGCACAAACAGTCCTCAGGACTGTTTGTGTCCGGGCTAAGTGCGCGGTCTCGTGGCCCAGCCGCGTAACTCGCTACGCGCCTGCGGCGCTGCGCTCGAACAGACGCGGCAAGTCAGTCCACGATGCGCGCTGCGCGCGCGGCCGCGAGCCCTGTGCTCCTCAGCGCCTCATAGGCGCGCC
>JANPMR010000334.1:0-7696 GCA_031427055.1 Rubrivivax sp. | reverse complement strand
AGTCGCTCGACGGCGGCAAGGCCGTCGACGAACAGCTGGCGGGCCTGCAAGAGGCCGTGGCGCAGGATCACTGGCACCCGGACCCCGACAGCGAGCAGCGCCGCCTGGCGTTGTTGCCGCAGACGCCGCCGCTGGCATGGGATGACCTGATGCACGACCCGGCGTACCAGCGCGCGCTCGAGAGGCTGCCCTGACCCGTACCGTGGGCAGCGCCACCGATCGCAAGCGCCTGCAGATGGCGGACATCGCCCGCCTGGCGGGTGTGTCCACGTCCACCGTCTCGCGTGCGCTCAACGGCAGCACGCTGGTGAATGCCGAGACCCGCGAGCGCATCGCGCAGCTCGCCCGCTCGCTTAACTACACCATCAACCTCGGCGCACAGAACCTGCGGCTGCAGAAGAACCAGACCGTCGCCGTCGTCGTGCCCTTCGACGCGCAGTCCCGGCAGCACATTTCCGACCCCTTCTTCCTGTCCATCGTGGGCGCAATTGCCGACTCGCTCACTGAGCTCGGCTACGACATGCTGCTGTCGCGCGTCGACGCCGAGCGCCTGGACAGTGCGGCCGCGCTCTACGACTCGGGCAAGGCCATCGGGCTCATCATCATCGGCCAGTGGCGCCACCACGACCAGCTCAACGACCTGGCGGCGCGCAAGGTGCCGATGGTGGTGTGGGGCGGCATGCTGCCCCAGCAGTGGTATTGCAGCGTCGGCGGGGACAACGTCGCCGGCGGCCTGCAGGCCACGCGCCACCTGCTGGCGTTGGGGCGCCGGCGCATCGCCTTTCTCGGCGACGCGCAGCTGCCCGAGGTTCGGCTGCGCCGCGAGGGCTACCGGCAAGCGCTGAGCGAGGCCGGCATCGCGGTCGACGCTGCGATCGAACTGCCGGTGCCGTTCCAGGCCCTCGCGGCGCGCGAGACGATAGACCGCTTCTGCGCCACGGGCTCCGCCTTCGACGGCGTCCTGGCCTGTAGCGACATGCTGGCGCTGCAGGCGGTGCAGGCGCTTCGCGCTCTGGCCCGCCGGGTGCCTGCCGACGTGGCCGTGGTGGGCTATGACGACATGCCGCTGGCGAGCTTCAGTGACCCGCCGCTGACCACGGTGCACCAACCGGTGGCGCTGGCCGGCGCCGAGCTTGTGGACGCGCTGCTGGCCCTGCTGCGCGGCGAGGCGGCGCCGTCGCGCACGCTGGCGGTGCACCTCGTGGTGCGGGGCAGCGCCCCGGCGCTGCGCTGAGCGTGCCCGAAGCTGGAATTGCCGTTCGATTGCAACTTGTAGGATGCCGCGAGGTGTTCGGATGCTTTCGCTGGCAGTACCGCACTTGATGCGATCCCAAGCTGTTGAGAGTGAGGCAGTGTTTTCCCTTATTTGCAATCGATTGCATTAAAGGTTCAATGCACCCCATTCCCAGCGCTCGAATACTTCCAACGGAGACGACATGCCCGCCTGCCAGCCCACCTTGCCCGCCCAATCCGCCGCTCTCTCGCGTCGCGCAGCCCGCACGCCGCTGGCAGCCGCTGTGGCGGCTGCTCTGCTGCACATCGGCTCCGCACACGCCCAGGCCGCGGCGCCGGAAGACGGTCTGCAGTTCGACCGCGTCGTCATCACCGGCACCAGCGTCGTCAAGAGCAAGCTGGCCTCCAGCGTCTCGGTGAGCACGCTGGACAGCGAGCAACTGCAGAAGACCGGTGCCGCCAGCGCGGCCGAAGTGCTTCGCAGCATTCCCGGTGTGCGCGCCGAGAGCAGCGGCGGCGAAGGCAACGCCAACATCACGGTGCGCGGCGTGCCGATTTCGGCCGGCGGCTCGCGCTACGTGCAACTGCAGGAAGACGGCTTGCCGCTGCTGCTGGTGGGCGACGTGTCCTTCGCCACCGCCGACCAGTTCCTGCGTGCCGACGGCTTCGTGCAGACGCTGCAGGTCGTGCGCGGCGGTTCGGCCTCGACGCTGGCCACCAACTCGCCGGGCGGCATCATCAACTTCATCTCCAAGACCGGCAAGGAAGCCGGCGGCAGCGTGGCCTATGGCGTGGGCCTGGACCACCGCCAGCAGCGCCTGGACTTCGACTACGGCGGCAAGCTTGCCGACAAGCTGTACTTCCAGATCGGTGGCTTCCAGCGCACCGGCGAGGGCACGCGCAACACCGACGTCACGGCCGAGAACGGCGGCCAGGTGCGCCTGAGCCTGACCAAGGAGTTCGACAAGGGCTACATCCGCTTCAGCGCCAAGAGCCTGAATGACCGCACCCCCACCTACTTGCCGGTGCCGGTGTCACAGGTCGGCGGCAAGCTCTCGGAGCTGCCCGGCATCGACCCGCGCAAGGCCTTCTTCATCAACAGCAACCTGCCGCAGGACGTGACGGTCGACGTCAACGGCAACCGCAAGGCCAGCAATCCGGCCGACGGCCTGAACGTCAGCGTCAATTCCTTCGGCGTCGAAGCGCAGTTCAAGCTTGACGGCGGCCTGACCGTGACCGAGCGCTTCCGTCGCAGCGCCATCGGTGGCCGCTTCATCGGCCTGTTCCCGGCCGGCGCGGCGCCCACCGCGGTGGCCAACGGCGCCGACCGCTACACCGGCAGCACGCCGGTGTTCTCGGCCCACATCTTCAACACCTCGCTCGACGACATGGGCAACACCTTCAACGACCTGCGCCTGCAGAAGGTGCTGGCCCTGGGTGCCGACAGCAGCCTGACGCTCACCGGTGGCCTGTTCACCGGCGTGCAGCGCGTGGCCCAGACCTGGTACTGGAACCGCTACAACGTCGGCCTCAACGGTGACGGCGCCAAGTTCTACGACAACGCCGGCAACGTCAGCACCAACCCGGTCGGCAACGCCACCACCACCTGGGGCGGCTGCTGCTTTCGCGCCATCGACGTCAGCCTCAACGCCACGGCGCCGTATGCCGCACTCACCTATGACGCCGGCCCGCTGTCGCTGGACGCCAGCGCCCGGCTGGACAAGCAGCGCGCCAGCGGCTGGCAGATCTTCGGCGGTACGGCAGGCGCCAACGCCTGGGACAGCAGCCGGCGCAGTGTCGTCAGCTACAAGACCGACGCCACCTCGTACTCGCTGGGCGGCAACTACCGCATCAACAAGGACTTCGCGGGCTTCGCACGCGCCAGCAAGGGCTCGTCCTGGGCCTCGCCCGACCGCGTGATCTGGGACACCGATGTGTCGTCCGGCCGCAAGCCCTACCCGATCAACGAGACCAGCCAGCTCGAAGCGGGCCTGAAGCTGCGGGCCGGCAACGCCAGTGCCTTCGTCACGCTGTTCAGCGCCAAGACCAAGGAAGACGGCGGCTTCGAGGTCACGACCCAGAAGTACCTCAAGGATGCTTACACCGCGCGCGGCGTCGAGGCCGAGCTGAGCTACCGCCTGGGCGAGCTGCAACTGGCCGGCGGCGCCACGCTGACCAGCGCCAAGGTCGACGCCACCGGCAAGAAGCCGCGCCGCCAGGCCGGCCTGGTGTGGCAGCTGGCGCCGAGCTGGCGTTTTGGCGCCGGCGAGGTGGGCGCCAGCGTGATCGCCACCACCAAGAGCTTTGCCGACAACGACAACACGGTGACGCTGCCGGGCTATACGACCGTGAATGCCTTTGCCAACTACGAGGTCGCGGCGGGCTTGACGCTGCAGGTGGGCGTGAACAACCTGTTCAACAGCATCGGCTACACCGAGGCCGAAGGCCAGGGCAACCTGAATGCCAACCCGATCTACGTCGCTCGCAGCATCAACGGGCGCAGCGCCAAGGCCAGCCTGCGCTACGCCTTCTGACGCCAGGGACTGAAGCGGCAGCGCAGGCCACCCTTATGCCCCGCGCTGCCGTGGCCGTGCTCGGCGAGGCCCTCGTCGATGAGTTCCCCGGTGGCGAACGCGTCGCCGGTGGCGCGCCCTTCAACGTGGCGCGCTGGCTGGCGGTGCTGGGCCTGCCCACGCTGTTTGTCAGCCGCATCGGCAACGCCGACGCGGGCGCGCAGTGCGTGCTCGAGGCGGCAAGGCTGGCCGGGCTCGATCCGGGTGGTCTGCAAGTTGACCTCTCGCGGCCCACCGGCCGCGTGTGCGTGAGCTGGGCCGATGGCGGCCACCGCTTCGCGATCAGCGACGACGCGGCATGGGACCACCTCAGCGCCATCGCGGCCGTGCGCGCCGTGCGTCTGGCGGCGCCACGCGTTGTCGTCTTCGGCTCGCTGGGCCTGCGCCATGCCGTGGCCCGGCCGGCCATCGTCGAGGCCGTGGCCTCGACCGACGCGCTGCGCCTGGCCGACCTCAACCTGCGCACCGGCAGCGACACGCCGGCGCTCGCCGCGGCCACGCTGGAGCTGGCCCACTGGGTCAAGCTCAATGACGAGGAACTCGAGCGTGTGCGCGGCTGGTTTGTCCCCGATGCCCCGTCGCAGGGCGAGGCGTTGCGGCGGCTGGCGCAGCGCTTTGCGCTGCGCAGGCTCATCGTCACCTGCGGCGAGCGCGGCTGGTACAGCGTCGACGCTGACGGCCGGCAGGATGCGTCAGGGCCGGCCGTGCCGCAGAGCCGCCTCATCGACGCCGTGGGGGCCGGTGATGCGTTCACGGCCGTCATGGCCGCCGGCATCGCTTGCGACTGGCCGCTGTCGCGCACGCTGGCCGCGGCCGCCCAACTAGGCTCGCGGGTGTGCGGCGTGCGCGGCGCGCTGCCCGCCGAGCGCGAGACACTGACCCGCTGGCGCAGCGAACTCGGCTTCGACGAAGAACCGTCGTGGCCCACCGGAGCCCTCGCATGACATCCATCAAGCCGCGACTGTCGTTCTGGCAGATCGTGAACATGAACGTCGGTTTCTTCGGCATCCAGTTCAGCTTCGGACTGCAGCAGGCCAACATGAGCCCGATCTACCAGTACCTGGGCGCCGACGAGAGCACGCTGCCGCTGCTGTGGCTGGCCGGACCGATGACCGGGCTGCTGGTGCAGCCCATCATCGGCGCGATGAGCGACCGCACCGTGTCGCCCTGGGGCCGGCGCACGCCCTACTTCCTGATCGGGGCCGTGCTGTGCAGCCTGGGCCTGCTGGTCATGCCCTACAGCCCCACGTTGTGGTTTGCGGCCGGCTTGCTGTGGATCCTGGACGCCGCCAACAACGTGACGATGGAGCCCTACCGCGCCTACGTCAGTGACCGGCTCGACCGCGCGCAGCACACGGCAGGCTTTCTCACCCAGAGCGCCTTCACGGGGTTGGCGCAGACGCTGGCCTACCTGGCGCCCAGCATCCTGGTCTGGCTGGGCATGAACAAGGATGCGGTGGGCGGCAACCACATCCCGCAGGTCACGCTGTCGGCCTTCGTCATCGGCGCCGTGCTGTCCATCACCACCGTGCTGTGGAGCGTGCGCCGCGTGCCCGAGCTGCCCTTGTCCGCAGCCGAGACGGCCGAGCTGCGAGCGCGCCCGCGCGGCGCCCGTGCCACGCTCTCCGACATCGTCGTGGCGATGCGCGAGATGCCGCCGACGATGCGCCGCCTGTGGTGGATGAAGCTCTTTCAGTGGTACGGGATGATGTGCTACTGGATCTACATCGTCCCGGCCCTGGCCAAGACGATGTTCCAGACCGCGGACCCGGCGTCGACCGGCTTTCGTGACGCCAGCCTGCTCAACGGCCAGATCGGCGGCTTCTACAACTTCGTGGCCTTCGTCTCGGCCTTCGCGATGGTGCCGGTGGTGCGCCGCTTCGGGCCGCGCGTCGTGCATGCAGTCTGCCTGGTGGCGGCCGCCGCGGGCATGTGGGCGATTCCTGCCATCGACGACCACGCCTGGCTGTTCCTGCCCATGGTCGGTGTCGGCCTGGCCTGGGCCAGCATCATGGGCAATCCCTATGTGCTGCTGGCCGGCAGCATTCCGCCGGAGCGGGCCGGCGTCTACATGGGCATCTTCAACATGTTCATCGTGATCCCGATGCTGATCCAGATGCTGACCCTGCCGCTGTACTACCAGAGCCTGCTGGGTGGACAACCCGAGAACGTGATCCGCCTGGCCGGCACGCTGCTGGCCTGCGCCGCGGTGGCCGTGCTCTTCGTGCGCCCGACGCCGGAGGCGCCACGGTGAAGAACCAGGTTCAGCTCATCGCCTACGTCGACCGCCTGGGCGGCGGCCTGCGCGACCTGCGCTCGCTGTTGCGCGGGCCGCTGGCGGGCGTCTTCGGTGGCCTGCATCTGTTGCCCTTCTTTCATGCCATCGATGGCGCCGACGCCGGCTTCGACCCCATCGACCACACCCTGGTCGACCCGCGTCTGGGCGACTGGGACGACGTGCGCGAACTGGCCGGTGACATCGATCTGATGGCCGACGTCATCGTCAACCACATGTCCATCGACTCGCCGCAGTTCCGCGACTACGCGGCTCGCGGCGAGGACTCGCCCCACGCCGGTCTGTTTCTCACCTTCGACGCCGTGTTTGCGCAGGGCGCCAGCGAGCAGGACCTGCTGGCCATCTACCGCCCGCGGCCGGGCCTGCCCTTCACCGCGGCGACCCTGGCCGACGGCCGCCGCAAGATGCTGTGGACGACCTTCACGCCCAGCCAGGTCGACATCGATGTCAACCATCCGCAGGGCCGCGCCTACCTGCACGGCATCATCGAGACGCTGGCCGGTGCCGGCATCCGGATGGTGCGTCTCGATGCTGTTGGCTACGCCATCAAGGAGCCCGGCAGCAGCTGCTTCATGACGCCCAGGACCTTCGACTTCATCGGCGCGTTCGCCGCGCATGCGCGCACGCGCGGCATCGAGGTGCTGGTGGAGATCCACGCCTACTACCAGCGCCAGGTGGAGATCGCGCGCCAGGTCGACTGGGTCTACGATTTCGCGCTGCCGCCGTTGGTGCTGCACGCGCTGTTCAACGGCACCGCCGAGCCGCTCAAGCGCTGGATCGACGTGCGCCCGCACAACGCGCTGACCGTGCTCGACACCCACGACGGCATCGGCATCATCGACATCGGTGCCGACGCGCAAGATCGCCAGGCCCGGCCTGGCCTGGTGCCACCGGCAGAGCTCGACGCCCTGGTCGAGCGCATCCACGCCAACAGCGGCGGCGCCAGCCGCAAGGCCACCGGCGCGGCGGCCAGCAACCTCGACATCTACCAGGTCAACTGCAGCTTCCACGACGCGCTGGGCGGCAACGACCTGCACTACCTGGTCGCCCGTGCGATCCAGTTCTTCATGCCGGGGGTGCCGCAGGTTTACTACGTCGGCCTATTGGCCGGCGCCAACGACCTGGCCCTGCTCGCTGCCAGCGGTGTCGGGCGCGACATCAACCGCCACCGCTACAGCCACGCCGAGATCGAGACCGAACTGCAGCGGCCCGTGGTGCAGCGCCTGCTGGCGCTGATCCGGCTGCGCAACGCGCACCCGGCCTTCGGCGGCCACTTCTCGCTCGGCGCGAGCGACGCCCGAACGCTGGTGATGTGTTGGCATAGCGGTGCGCATCGCGCCGAGCTGCATGTGGATCTCGCCGCGCCGGCCGACCACCGTCTGGCCTACACCGACGAGGGCTTCGCCGAGCACGAACTGCCGCTGGTCTGATCAGCGGGCGCACTGCGCCATGAGCGAAGGGGCCCCCGCGGGGCCCCTTGTCGCTTGCCGCGGCGAGGATCAGCGGGCGCTGACCTCGAACGGCAGCTTCAGCTGCGACAGGTCCTTCTTGGTCTCGACCAGGACCAGCGGGCCGTCGTCCGACAGCACGGGGC
>JANPMR010000333.1:0-6250 GCA_031427055.1 Rubrivivax sp. | reverse complement strand
GGGCGCGGCTTACACCGACAGCTTCAATTACTCGGTGGGCACGAGCTTTTCGTCGCCGCTGGTGGCCGGCGTCGCGGCGCTGATGTTGTCGCAGCAGCCCGCGCTCTCGCCGGCGCAAGTGCTGGCCGCCATGCGGGCCACCGCGCGCGCCTTCCCCACCACCGGCGGTGACAACGGCGATGGCAGCGTGGTGCCGCAATGCCGCGCGCCGACCAGCGGCGTCGTTCAGTTGCAGTGCTACTGCACCACCGCGCTGTGCGGCGCCGGCATGCTGGACGCCGGCGCGGCAGTGGCGGCGGTGTCCGGGCCGGTGGTGCGCATCACGGTGGTGACGGTCAGTCCCACGGCGGGCGTGGCGGTGTCGATCAAGGGCGATGACAGCCTGACTGCCGGCGGCGCCACCATCGCCAGCTACGCCTGGAGCGTCACCAGCGCCGGTGGCATCGTCACCGACTTCAGCAGCGCCGCCACCGCCGCGACCGCCTCGATCACTCCCAGCGCCGCCGGCAGCTTCACGGTGCGGCTGGACATCACCGACAGCGCCGGCGCGCGCGCCAACGCGACGCAGGTCATCACGGTGGCCGCGGCGCCGGCGCCCGTACCCGCGCCGGTGGCGGCCACGCCCAACACCGGCGGCGGTGCGGCCTCGCTGGCCTGGGTGCTGGGCGTGCTGCTGGCTTCGGGCGTGCTCGCCACGTCGCGCCGCGGCTGATGGCGGCGCGGCCCGGCCATCGCTGGGCGGGTTTGATCGCCCTGGCACTGCTGGCGAGCACCGGCGCAGCCAGCGCCAGCGGGCCGGCACAGGGCCTCATCGTGCGGCTCAAGAACGCGCCGGCACACGAGCAGCCCGATGCCACGCCCACGCTGGCCCAGCAGCGCCGCGAGACGACGCGTTGGGGCCTTGTGTTGCGCGACGCGGCGCTCAGCGGCAGCTCGGGCCAGCGCGAGCCGCAGCGCCGCGCCGTGGGCCGCGATCAGCACTTGCTGGACTTCGGCCGCACGCTGCCGGCCGACGAGGCTGATCGCCTGGCCGCACGCCTGCGCCGCCAAAGCGATGTCGACTGGGTGGCGCTCAACACGATGGAGCAGCGGCTGCAGCTCAGCCAAGACCCGCTGTCGGCGCAGCAGTGGTGGCTCAAGTCGGTGTCGGGCACCAACCAGAACGCCATCGCCGACCGCCTGCGCGGCGTGCCCGGCTTTCTGAGCGCCTGGCAGTCGGGCATCGTCGGCGCCGGCGGCCGCAGCAGCGCCGTGGTGGCCGTGCTCGACACCGGCATCACGCCGCACCCTGAGCTGGCGGGCCGCGTGCTGAAGGGGCACGACTTCGTCAGCGACACGGTGTTCTCCAACGACGGCGACGGCCGCGATGCCGACCCCAGCGACCCTGGCGACTGGGTCTCGGCCAGCGACCTCAGCAACAGCCGCTTCAATGGTTGCGAGCAGCAGAAAAGCTCCTGGCACGGCACCCTGATCGCCGGCATGCTGGCCGCCATCACCGACAACCAGGCGGGGGTGGCCGCCATCAACCAGGCCGGCCGCGTGCTGCCGGTGCGCGTGGCCGGCAAGTGCGGCGCCACCGTGGCCGACATCGTGGATGGCATGCGCTGGGCGGCCGGCCTGGCGGTGGCCGGCGCGCCCGTCAACGCCAACCCGGCGCGCATCGTCAACATCAGCTTCGGCAGCCAGACCGGCTGTGGCCCCGAGTACCAGACCGTCATCGACGAGTTGCGCGCCCACGGCGTGCTGGTGGTGGCCGCGGCCGGCAACGAGCACGGCGCGGCCGGCCGGCCCGCCAACTGCAACGGCGTCATCGGCGTGGTGGCGCTCAATCGCGACGGCTTCAAGGCCCACTATTCCAATTTCGGCAGCGCGCTCACGGCCAGCGGCATCGCCACCGTGGGCGGCGACGACAGCGGCGGCGGCGCCTGGGGCAGTGTGCTGGCCGACAGCGGCCTGCTCACGGTGTGGAACGATGGCCTGCAGGGCCCCGGCTCACCCGGCTACGCCTTCCTCTTCGGCACCAGTTTCTCGGCGCCCTTGGTGGCCGGCAGCTTGAGCCTGATGCTCAGCGTCAACCCGGCGCTCAGCGCCGATCAGTTGCTGGCCGGCCTGCGCGCCAGTGCGCGGCCGCACGTCACGTCGCCGCTGATCGGCGCCTGCAGCGATCTCAACCCGGGCCGCTGCATCTGCACCGTGCAAACCTGCGGCGCCGGCATGCTGGACGCCGAGCAGGCGGTGCGCTACGCCGCCAACCCCGGCAGCTACGTCGCCCCGACGCGGCAGCCGGCGGCCATCGACAACCCCGAGGTGCAACGCGCTGCCGCGCTCGGGCCCGACCGGGTGGCCAACCCGGTGGCCGTGCAGGACACGCCGCGCAGCGCGAGCGGCGGTGGCGCGATGGGTGCCGCGTGGGTGCTTGCGCTGGCCTGGGCCTGCGCGGTGCTGCGCCGGCCTGCGCCTGCCCTCAGGGGCGCGGCGCGGCGCAGGGTTTGAAGCCGCCGGCCGGCAGCGCCTTCAAGCGCTCGGCGAGTTCGGCGTCGGCCTGCGCCACGCGCAGCCACTGGCTGACGGGCGGCGGCGGGAGCTGCACGACACGGGCGCCACGCAAACGCGCCCCGAAGGCGGCCAGCGCGGCGTCGGCGGCCTCGCGGCTGGCGTGGCGCGAGAGCACGAGGCCCGGCGCCAGCTCGGGCGGTGCGCCGATGTTGTTGAACACTTCGAAGCTGATGCCGAGTTTGCGCAATTCGTCTTCGCGTGCCTTGCGCGACACCGGTTCTGCATAGCGGCCGCCAAACACCAGCCAGCCGGGTGGCGGCGCCACCGGCTCGCGCGTCCAGCGATCTGTGCTGACCTGGGCGGCGCTCAGCGCGGCCTCGGTCGTGGCCGTGTCGGTGTCATTGAACGGGCCGGCTTCCAGGCACTCCAGAGCCGCCGCGCGCGCCGCGGTCAGTGCCGCGCTGGCCGCCTTGGGGGGCAGCACCAAGACGGCCTCGGGGCGCACCTGGGCGGCCAGGCGTTCGGGCTCGCGTTCGCCGTGGCGCGGTGCCTGCAGCGCCGGTGCGAGCCAGCCGCTCGTCCAGGCAAAGAACAGCAGGTTGGCAAGGATCAGCGCGGCGGCCGCGGCACGCAGCATGTCAGGAGTTGCCGGACTGCAGGCGCACGCTGACCTCGCCGCTGACGACGCGATGCACCTCGCCGCTGCGCACGCGCAGCGCGCCCTGCTCGTCGACGCCCTCGGCAATGCCTTCCACCGATTCGGGCGTGGACGCGATCACGGCCTCGCCGCGAAGCAGATCACGCCGCTCGTAGGCGGCAACACAAGGCGCGAAGCCTTCGCGCTCGAAGCGCTGCACGGCGCGCAGCAGTGCCTCGGCCACCTGCGCCAGGGCACCGGGCGCGTTGGCATCGGCATCGATTTCCTGCAGGCAGGCGTAGCCGTTGGCCTGCCCTTCAGCCGCCTGCGGCAAGACGTTCAGGCCCACGCCCACCACGCACATGCGCCGGTCGCCGACGCTGAGCGTCTCGATCAGGATGCCGCCGAGCTTGCGGCCACGGCCGGGGCCGTCCATCAGCCACAGGTCGTTGGGCCACTTCAGCTGGATGCGCGGCGCGGCGCCGTCGGCCGGCGGGTCGAGCGCTTCGGCCAGCGCCAGCCCCACGGCCAGCGACAGCCCGCCCCACTGCACCGGCGCCAGCGGCAGCGCCAGCGAAAAGGTGAGCGAGGCGCCGGCGCTGGAGATCCAGTCGCGGCCCAGCCGCCCGCGGCCGCGCGTCTGCTCTTCGGCCACCAGCAGGCAGGCCAGCTGGTCCTCCTGGCGGCGGCCGTGCGGCGTGCGCGCCTCGCGCTGCCGGGCGTCAATCTCGCCGGGGCGCGAGACGCGCGCGTCGCGCTGGCCGCTGAGGGCGCGCGCGCGCTCGAGCAGCCGTGTGTTGGTCGAATCCGCTCGCGCCAGCACTTCCACCGAGATGCCGGGCAGCAGCGGCTCGAGCCGCTCCCACAACGCGGTGGCGCCCCAGTTGAGGTGCTTGACGACGGCGGTCATTTGCGCGCGGACGTGGCGCGTGTGGGCGCCGGGGTGCGGGGCGCCCGCTTGGGTGCCAGCATGGTGCCGCGGCAGGTGGCGCTGCCGCAGCGGCACTCGTACTCTTTCTTGAGCTTGGGCGTGTAGCGCTCGTCGATGATGAGGCCGTAGTCGTAGAACAGTTCTTCACCGGGCATCAGGTCGCGTGCGGCGTGGATGAAGACGCGGCCATCGGTCTCGTCGGCGCGGCAATTGGGCTCGCAGGCGTGGTTGATCCAGCGCGCGGCGTTGCCGCCCACCGCGGCATCGATGACGTGCTTGTCGTCGATGTGAAAGTAGAAGGTGTGGTTGGGGTCGCTCGCGTCATGCGGGTGGCGGCGCAGCGCCTCGGGCCAGCTGATGATCTGGCCCTTGTATTCGATGACGAGATCGCCTTCGCCAATGGCTTGCAGGGCGAACACGCCCTTGCCGTGCACGCCCGAGCGGCGCACCTGGATGCGACGCCTGTCGCTGGTACTGGTGCTGGTGCCGGTGCTGGCGGCCGGGGCCATTTGCGGGGGGGTGGCTTGCGCGACTCTGCTCATTGGGTACATTGAAATCGTACGAGCGCGCGCGTAGGTGCGCGAGATCGGCGGCATTGTAGGCATGGCCGTTTGCACCCTGGCGGTGCGGCGGCCCAGAAGGAACCATGAGCAAGACAATCATCATTGCGGAGAAGCCCAGCGTGGCGCAGGACATCGTGCGCGCGCTGACCACCCCGAAGGCCAAGTTCGAGAAGCATGCTGATCACTTCGAGAGTGACGATCTCGTCGTCACCTCGGCGGTCGGCCACCTGGTGGAGATCAAGGCGCCTGACGAGTTCGATGTCAAGCGCGGCAAGTGGAGCTTTGCCAACCTGCCGGTGGTGCCACCGCACTTTGACGTCGCGCCCATCGACAAGGCCAAGACGCGCTTGAATGCGGTGGTCAAGCTGGTCAAGCGCAAGGATGTGAGCGCCATCATCAACGCCTGCGACGCCGGGCGCGAAGGCGAGCTGATCTTCCGGCTCATCGTGCAGTACGCCTATGGCGACAAGGCGCATGGCAAGCCGATTCAGCGCCTGTGGTTGCAGAGCATGACGCCGCAGGCCATCCGCGATGGCTTCACGCACCTGCGCAGCGACAAGCAGATGCTGGGCCTGGCCGACGCGGCGCGCAGCCGCAGTGAGGCCGACTGGCTGGTGGGCATCAACGGCACGCGTGCGATGACGGCCTTCAACTCGCGCGACGGCGGCTTCTTCCTCACCACCGTGGGCCGCGTGCAGACGCCCACGCTGAGCATCGTGGTCGAGCGCGAAGAGAAGATCCGCAAGCACGTCTCGCGGCCCTACTGGGAGGTCAAGGCCAGCTTCGATGCCGCGGCCGGGCAGTTCGACGGCAAGTGGTTCGATCCCAAGTGGAAGAAGAACCCCGACGACGCGGAAGCGCGTGCCGACCGGCTGTGGAACGCACCCGACGCCGAGGCCATTGCCGCCGCCGTGCGCGGCCAGCCGGCGCGCGTCGTCGACGAGGCCAAGCCCAGCACGCAGGCCAGCCCGCTGCTCTATGACCTGACGACCCTGCAGCGCGAGGCCAACAGCCGCTTCGGCTTCAGCGCCAAGACCACACTCGGCCTGGCCCAGGCGCTGTACGAAAAACACAAGGTGCTGACCTACCCGCGTACCGACAGCCGCGCGCTGCCCGAGGACTATCTGGCGACGGTCAAAGAGACCATCGGCATGCTGGCCCACGAGGATCTGCCGGGGCCCTTGCGCGACCTCAACGCCCACGCCGCCAAGGCACTGAAGGAAGGCTACGTCAAGCCCACCAAGCGCGTCTTCGACAACGCCAAGGTGTCGGATCACTTCGCCATCATCCCCACCTTGCAGGCCCCCAAGAGCCTGACCGAGATCGAGCTCAAGCTCTACGACATGGTCGTCAAGCGCTTTCTGGCGGTGTTCTATCCGTCGGCCGAGTTCATGGTCACCACGCGCATCAGCACGGTGGCGCACGCGGGCCGCGACTACACCTTCCAGACCAACGGCAAGGTGCTGGTCAACGCCGGCTGGCTGGCCGTCTACGGCAAGGAGGCGCAGGACGAAGACGCCAACCTCGTGGCCGTGGCGCCTGGCGAGCTGGTGCGCACCGAGAGCGTGGCCGTGAATGCGCTCAAGACCAAGCCGCCGGCGCGCTACACCGAGGCCACGCTGC
>JANPMR010000332.1:0-3825 GCA_031427055.1 Rubrivivax sp. | reverse complement strand
GTCGTCGACAGCGAACGCACGACCGCGGTCGTCAGTGCACGCAAGTCCTGAGAATCCAGGGCGGCGAGCTGCGCCGTCGTCAGCTGGGCGGCCTGCGCGGTGGACAGCGCCGCAAACTGCGCCGTCCCAAAAGCGTTCAAGTCATCGGTGCCCAGGTTGGCGATCTGCGGCGTGGGCGACAGTGCGGCGACCTGAGCCGAAGACAGCGCGCCCATCTGGTCGGACGACAGCGCGTTGAGATCGGTGGAGGTCAGGCTGGCGACTTGAGCGGTCGTCATGGAAGCGACCTGCTGGGTCGTCAACTGGCCCATCTGGTCTGACGACAGCGCGGCGATCTGGTCGGTGGACAAGGCACGCAGACTGGCCGAAGTTAGCACCCGGAGGTCATCACTCTCCAGGTTCAGGATCTGGGTGGTCGTGAAAGCCTTGACCTGCGCAGAGTTGAGCGCTGCAAACTGCTGGGTGCCCAATGCATCCAGATTGGCCGTCGTGATGGCGGCAATCTGCGCTGTCGCGATGGCAGCCGCCTGCCCCGAGGTGAGCGCCGCCATCTTTACTGGCGTGAATGCTGCCCAATCCGTCGCGGTGAGACCGGCGATCGTCGCCGTGGACAGTCCGCGGATCTGGTCGGTGGTGAGGGCGGTGATGATGGAAGCCATGACTGAATCCTTTGGCGCACTTCGCGCTGATCGACCTGCACTGTTGAGGAAACTCCGGCGCTTTGATCCATGACGGCGCGGACCGGTGCTGATTCCTGGTACGACCTTGTATCGGCGCGGCGCCGCAATGCTTGAGTTGGTAGGGCTGCTGAGCCGGCTTGACGCGCGGCCTGCGCGGGCTGCACATTGCATGCGCCCATCCCTCTTGCAGGCCGGTCTTGACCAGAACTGCGTGATCTTCAGATCGGCAGAACTGGCCGCGACTTGACGCCCTTATTTCTGCCGTCGCGCAACGCCCGGGCCTGTCGGTTCGCGCGGGCTTGCCGATGACGAAACGGGCAAATGCAAACGGGGCGCTCGTGGCGCCCCGTTTGTGAAATCTGCGCCGCGAAACCGGCGCTTATCGGCTACACGATCACTTCTTGTCGGACGGCACCTTGCCGTCGACGCCCTTGACGTAGAAGCTGACACCGCCCAGGAACTTGTCGTCGGCGGTCTCGTCCTTCTTCAGCACTTCCTTGCCATCCTGGCCAAGGATGGGGCCCTTCCAGATCGAAAAGCTGCCGTCCTTCAGGCCGGCCTTGATGGTGTCGACCTTGGCCTTGATCTCGGCCGGTACCTTGTCGTTGACTGAGACGACGTCGATCGCGCCTTCCTTGACGCCCCACCACACGGCCGTGCCGCCGGCCCACTTGCCTTCGAGCGCGTCGCGCGTGGCCTTGATGTAGTACGGGCCCCAGTTGATGATGGCCGAGGCCAGGTGCGCCTCGGGCGCGTAGGCCGTCATGTCGCTGTCCCAGCCGAAGGCGAACTTCTTGTTCTTGGCCGCGGTCTGCAGCACGGCCGAGCTGTCGGTGTTCTGAAACAGCACGTCGGCGCCGCCGTTGATCAGGCTTTGCGCGGCTTCGGTTTCCTTGGGCGGGTTGAACCACTCGTTGACCCAGACCACCTTGGTCTTGATCTTGGGGTTGACGCTCTGCGCACCCATCGTGAACGAGTTGATGTTGCGGATGACCTCGGGGATGGGGATCGAGCCCACCACGCCCAGCGTGTTGCTCTTGGTCATGGCCCCGGCGATCACGCCGGCCATGTAAGCGCCTTCGTAGGTGCGGCTGTCATAGGTGCGCATGTTCTCGGCCTGCTTGTAGCCGGTGGCGTGCTCCCACTTGACGCCCTTGTTGTCGGCGGCCACCTTGAGCATGGGCTCCATGTAGCCGAAGGTGGTGCCAAAGATCAACTGGTTGCCCTGGCCGGCCATGTCGCGGAACACGCGCTCGGCGTCGGCGCTCTCGGGCACCTTCTCGACGAAGCTGGTGAGCACCTTGTCGCCAAATTCCTTCTCGATCGCCTTGCGGCCGTTGTCGTGCGCAAAGGTCCAGCCACCGTCGCCCACCGGGCCGACGTAGGCAAAGCCGATCTTCAGGGGCGCGGGCTTGGCCGGCGCGGCGGATGCAGCCGGCGCTGCGGCCTGCGGCGCGGGGGCTTCTTCTTTCTTGCCGCAGCCGACAAGGGCCGCGGCGGCGGCGATCGCCGACCAACTGGCCAGCCTGAGCATCGAACGCTTGGTAAGGTGGGTCATGGGTTCTCTCTCCTGTGTAGGGACTTGCGACGGGGGAAACTTGAACGGCGGGGAATTATTGCGCCGCGGCTGGGCGTCAAGCCTTAGCCGCCTGGCACAAAAGGCTTGCCCAGCGACGCGGGCATGTTGACGCGGATCCAGGCCGCGTTGCGCGAGATCAGCACCAGCACCACGATGGTGGCCAGGTAGGGCAGCATGCTCAAGAACTGGCTGGGAATCTCCACGCCTTCGCCCTGCAGGTGAAACTGCAGCATGGTCACGCCGCCAAACAGGTACGCGCCCAGCAGCAGGCGCAACGGGCGCCAGGTGGCGAAGGTGGTCAGCGCCAGGGCGATCCAGCCCTTGCCGGCCACCATGCCCTCTACCCACAGCGGCGTGTAGACCACTGAGAGATAGGCACCGGCCACGCCGCACAGCGCGCCGCCGGCCATCACCGCGGCCAGGCGGATGCGCCGCACCGGGTAGCCCAGCGCGTGCGCCGATTCGGGCGATTCGCCCACCGCGCGCAAGACCAGCCCGGCACGTGAGCGGTACAGAAACCAGGCCAGCGCGGCGGTCAGCGCCATCGCGATGTAGACCATTGGGTGCTGGCGGAAGAGTGCCGGCCCGAGCAGCGGGATGTCGGCCAGCAGGGGAACAGCGAACTGCGCGCGCTCACCCAGCTTGGCCTGCACGAAGTTGATGCCCACGAAGGCCGAGAAGCCGCCGCCGAAAAGGCTGAGCGCCAGCCCGGTGGCCACCTGGTTGGTGTTGAGCCAGATCACCAGCAGCCCGAACACGCCCGCCAGCAGCGCGCCGGCCAGCGCGCCGGCCGCAAAACCCAGCCAGTCGTTGCCGCTGGCCACCGCGGTGGCAAAGCCGGCGATGGCCGCCACCAGCATCAGGCCCTCGGCGCCCAGGTTGACGACGCCGGCGCGTTCGTTGATCAAGAGGCCCAGCCCGGCAATGGCCAGCACGGTGCCGGCGTTGAGCGTGGCGGCGAGCAGCAGCGCGAAGCCTTCCATGTCATGCCCCCGTGTGCGTTGCCGCAGGTGCTGCCGTGGGCGCCGGCCGGCGCAGCCGCACGCGGAAGTGGATCAGCGTGTCGCAGGCCAGCAGCGTGAACAGCAGCAACCCCTGGAAGACGCCGGTCAGCGATTTGGGCAGCCCCATGCGCGACTGCGCCAGTTCACCGCCGATGTAGAACAGGCTCATCAGCAGGCCCGAGAAGATGATGCCCACCGGGTGCAGCCGCCCCACGTAGGCCACGATGATGGCCGCAAAGCCGTAGCCGGCCGGCACGTAGGGCGTGAGCTGCCCCAGCGGCCCGGCGGCCTCGAGCCCGCCCGCCAGCCCGGCCATGCCGCCGCTGATCAGCAGCGCCGTCCACAGCGCGCTGCGCGACGAAAAGCCGGCGTAACGAGCCGCCGCTGGCGCCAGCCCGCCCACCTGCAGCGCAAAGCCACGGTAGGTGCGAAACAGGAAGGCCCAGAACACGCCCACCGCAAGCAGCGCGATGGGCGCGCCGATGTGCGCGCGCAGGCCGTCCACCAGGCGCGGAATCTTGGTCTCGGGCAGGAAGGTGATGCTCTGCGGGAAGTTGTAGCC
>JANPMR010000331.1:0-1729 GCA_031427055.1 Rubrivivax sp. | reverse complement strand
GTCTTCTGCAACAAGCCGATCACCGGGCTGGATTCCTTGAAGGGCCGACGCATCCGCACCGCCAGCGCCACGCAGGGCGACTGGGCCGAGGCGCTGGGCGCGCAGCCAGTGATCACCCCGTTCGCCGAGATCGTGGCCAGCATGACGGCCGGCAGCATCGACTGCGCCATCACCGGCACGATGTCGGCCAACACCATCGGCCTGCACGAGCGCGCCACGCACCTGCACACCGCGGCGCTGACCTGGGGGCTGTCGGTGTTCGTGGCCAACGGTGCCGCCTGGGCCGCCCTGCCGGTTGAGCTGCGCGCCTTGCTCAAGCGCGAGCTGTCGCAGCTCGAACGCAATATCTGGGACGAGTCGCAGCGCGAGACCGACGAAGGCATTGCCTGCAACGTCGGCGCCGCGGCCTGCCTCAACGGGCGCAAGGGTCGCATGTCGGCGGTGCGCCCGTCGCCGGCCGACGAGCAGCGCCGGCGCGAAATCTTCACCGCCGCCGTGCTGCCGCGCTGGCTGCAGCGCTGCGGCCCGGCCTGCGCAGAGATCTGGAACCGCACCCTGGCGCCGGGCTCGGGCTTCGTCGCCAAGCAGCCCTGAACCCCCTGGCGGCCATGCAAGCGCAGCACCCGCGTGTCCTGATTCTGGTCTGGGCCACCGTGGCACTCTTCGTGGCCGCGGTGGGCGCCGCCACCTTCGAGCTGATCCAGCGCGGCGAACAAAACGCGGTCGCGCGCATGGAAGACCGCGCCACCCGGCGCGTCACCAGCGCCACCGCCGAACTCAACCGCGCGCTGGCCGGCCTCGACCTCACGCTAGCCGGCTCGATCGAACTGCTGCGGCCGGCCTTCAGGCCCGACAGCGGCCTGGACGCGGCGTCCGCCGGGCGCATCCTGGCGGCACAAAACGAGCGCCAGCTGACCCTCAACGACGTCGCGCTGGTGGACGGCAACGGCACCACGCTGGCCGCCGGGCGGCCGGCCAGCCTGCGCATCGGCGTGTTGCTGACGCCGGGCTTCGCGGCCGCGGCGCTGGCCCAGCAACCGGCCGGCCTGGAGGCCCGCGCGCCGCGGGCCTCGCCGATCAGCGGCGAGACCTCGATCTACTTCGCCCGCGCCGTGCAGCTGCCCGATGGCCGGCGCGTGCTGGCGGTGGGCGAGGTGCCGGCTGCGATGCTGGCGTCATTGGTGGCCAGCGCCGCCGGAGGCGACGGCGTGTCGATCACGATCGAGCGATCCGATGGACAACTGCTCAGCAGCAGCCCCAACAATGACCGCCTCGTCGGCAGCCGGCTGACACCGCCACTGAGCGCCGCCCAGGCCACCGAGGCACCGCGGGTCGCCCCGGCGCGGCTGACGGGTGAACCGGCCGTGGTGGTGGTGCGCAGCGCGCTGCACGCCGGATTGTTGGTCGCCGTCAGCGTGCCCTGGGCCGAGTCGATGGCGGCCTGGCAGGCCGAGCGCTTCTCGATCATCGCCACCGCCGGTGCCTTCGTGCTGTTCATGTTGGCCGCGGGCGCGCTGGCGCACGTCCAGTTCCTGCGGCTGACGCGCGCCCGGCAGCAAGCAGCGCAGTCCGCCGCCACGCTCGATCGGGCCCTGGCGTCGATGGCCGATGGCTTCTTGCTGTGCGACGCCAACGACCGTGTGGTGCGCTGGAACCCGCGCTACACCGAGCTGTTTCCGGGGCTGAGCGCCCTGCTCGCGGTGGGTTTGCCGTTTCGCCGTCTGGCCGA
>JANPMR010000330.1:0-9175 GCA_031427055.1 Rubrivivax sp. | reverse complement strand
CCTAGAAACGCAGACCCTCGGGAGCAGGCGACTCGGCCGGCGCGGTGGGTGCGGCGGCGGCGCGTGCGGGCGGTTGCACCGGCACGCCGCGTTCGACAACCGGTGCAAGATCAGGCGTGGGCCAGTTGCGGGGTAGCCGTGACTCGCGCGGGTAGCCGGCGGCGTCCAGATAGGCCAGCCATTCGGTCTCGGAGAAGCCCCGCACCGGCTGCGCGCCGATGGTCAGCGCGGGCACTGTGCGGCCGCCGGCCACGCGTTCCAGCGCCACGGCGTCTTCTTCGCTGACCACACGGCGCTCGCCATAGGGCACGCCGCGCAGCTGCAGCAGCTTGCGTCCGCTGTCGCAGGGCGCGCAGTCCTGCGTGGTGTAGAGCACCACCGGATAGCGCTGCATGGCCTGTCGCAGCTCGGCAGGCAGGCTCGTGTCGGGTGTGGCCGCGCTGCCCAGCCGCCCCAAGGGCGTGACACGGGCATTGCCGGTGGAGGGCGGCCGGTCGGTGTAGGTCACGCTGCCGTCGGCCTGCACGACCTTGAACTGCGCCAGCGCCGACGAACAGACGATGGCCACGACCGCGGCGACGGCCAGGCGGGCGGTTTGGGGCTGCTGCATGGACATGAATGGGTACGGCGGGTGGCGTGGGGAAGTCCAGGATCGCAATCTAGCCGACCTGGGCCGCTTGCTCAAGCGGCCTGCGCCGCCTGCACGGTGTTGACGAGCAACATCGTGATCGTCATCGGCCCCACGCCGCCCGGCACCGGGCTGATCCAGCCGGCGACTTCACGCACCGCGGCGAAGTCGACATCGCCGCAGAGCTTGCCTTCGTCATTGCGGTTGATGCCCACGTCGATGACGATGGCGCCGGGCTTGACCATGTCGGCGGTCAGCATGTTGCGCCGTCCCACCGCGGCCACCACGATGTCGGCCTGGCGGGTGTGCAGTGCGATGTCGGGCGTGCCGCTGTGGCAAACCGTTACCGTGGCGTGGGCCTGCAGCAACAGCAGCGCCATCGGCTTGCCCACGGTGTTGCTGCGGCCGATGACGACCGCGTGCTTGCCCTTGATCGGCACGCCGGTGCTTTCGATCAGCTTCATGCAGCCGTAGGGCGTGGCCGGACGCAAACCGGGCAGCCCGGCCATCAGCGCGCCGGCCGAGTGCACCGAGAAGCCGTCGACGTCCTTGGCGGTGGCAATGGCCGCGATGACCTTCTGCGGATCGATGTGCTTGGGCAGCGGCATCTGCACCAGGATGCCGTGGATGGACGGGTCGGCGTTGAGTGCCGCCACGCGGGCCAGCAGATCGGCCTCGGGCATGTCCGCGCCGTAGACCTCCATCACCGAGCGCAGGCCACTCTCGTGGCAGGCCTTGACCTTGTTGCGCACATACACCGCGCTGGCCGGGTCGTCGCCGACCAGAATCACGGCCAGGCCGGGCTGGCGACCGCGGGCCGTGAGCGCCGCGGCTCGTGTGGCGACTTCGGCGCGAATCTGGCGGGACAGCGCAACGCCGTCGATGAGTTGCGCCGTCATGGTGCGTCTTGCCTCGTCAGTCTGGATGGAGCCCCTTCCCGGAGGGGGCTCGGGGGAGCCCGCGGACGGCGCTGCAGGCGCGCAGCAGCGGGCCGCTAGGCCCGCTGCTGCGCGCCCAAGGCGATCTTGAGCAAGTCCGCCACCGTGTTGGCATTGAGCTTTTCCATGATGTTGGCGCGGTGCGCCTCCACCGTCTTGATGCTGATGCCCAGGTCGTCGGCGATTTGCTTGTTCAGGCGGCCGGCGACGATGCGCTCGAGCACCTGCGCCTCGCGCGTAGTCAAGCGCGAGAGCAGGGCGTCGCGACTGGCCTGCTCTTGGTGCTGGCTGAAGGCGCTGCGCGCCTGGTCGAGCATGCGCTCTACCAAGCCCAGCAGTTCTTCTTCCTTGAAGGGCTTTTCGATGAAGTCCATCGCGCCCTTCTTCATCGTCGTCACCGCCATCGGCACGTCGCCATGGCCGGTGATGAAGACGATGGGCAGCGGGCTCTTGCGCTCCATCAGGCGGTCTTGCAACTCCAGCCCGCTCATGCCGTCCATGCGGATGTCGGCGATCAGGCAGGCCACTTCGCGCGGATCGAAGCGCGACAGGAAGCTCTCTGACGAGTCGAAGCACTTGACGCGGTAGTCCTTGCCTTCAAGCAACCACTGCAGCGAATCACGCACGGCCTCGTCGTCGTCGACGACATAGACGGTGCCCTTCTTGGGGATCAGGCTCATTCGGGGACGGTGGCTTGCAGGCCGCTGGATTGGGTGGACGTTTCAGCCTCGTGGGGGGCCGCGGCGGGGTCGGTGCGCACCGGCACTTCGACCGGAAGGGTGAAGGCAAAACGGCACCCGACCACCTGCGCACCATTGTAGAGGTTCTGTGCACGCATCCTTCCGCGGTGCGACTCGATGATGGTGCGGCACAGGCTCAGGCCAATGCCCAGGCCTTCGGGCTTGGTGGAGAAGAAGGCCTCGTACAGACGCGAGATCACCTCGTCGGCCAGGCCCGGGCCCATGTCGGTGACGCTGAACTCGATCACGCCGCCTTCTTCGGGCGTGTGGCGTGGCACGACGCGCAGTTCGATGTGGCGGCGCGCCGCGGGCAACTGCGCGCTGTCGATCGCCTCGGCCGCGTTCTTCAGCAGGTTGAGCACCACCTGCTCGATCAGGATCGGGTCGACCATGATCAGCGGCAGGCGCTGTGCCACGTAGGTGTGGATGGCGACGTTGCGACGGCGCAGTTCGATGCCAGCCAGGTCGACGGCGTCGTCGATGACCTGCTTGGCCTGCGTCGGCTGCCGCTGCGGCTCGCTGCGCTTCACGAAGGCGCGGATGCGTCGGATGATGAGTCCGGCGCGTTCGGCCTGTCGCGCCGTCTTTTCCAGCGCCGCGATCAGGTCAGCCTGTTCGATCGAGCCGGCCTTGACGCGCGAGACCATGCCGTTGCAATAGTTGGTGATCGCGGTCAGCGGCTGGTTGAGCTCGTGGGCCACCGAACTCGCCATCTCGCCCATCGTCACCAGCCGGCTCGTGACCTGCGCCTTCTCGGCCTGAGCGGCCGACTGCTCCTCGGCGCGCAAGCGGGCCGTGATGTCGGTGGCAATGAGCATCTGCGCCAGCCTGCCATCGGTCCATTGCAGGTAGCGCGCTCGCACGTCAAACCACTTCTGCAGCGGCTCGATGAAAACCTCACGTGGGTTGACGCCCGACTCGATGAGGGTGTGCGTGGGCAAGCCCGACAGGCCGTCGACCTCGTCGTCGCCATCGCCGGCGCTGAAGGGCGTGCCGACCATGCTGCCGGCCATCGATTGATGCCCGCGCGCGTCACCGCCAAACCACAGCCGGTAGCTGCGGTTGGCAAACAGCAGTTCGCCCTGCTGCACCGAGAGCACCGACACCGACGCATCCAGGCCCTCGAGCACGGTGGTGAAGCGCTCGTGCGAGGCGCTGAGCTGGTCGCGGATGCGCTTGGCTTCGGTGATGTTGGTCATGCTCGTCATCCAGCCGGTCTGCTGCCCCTTGGGGTCGATCAGCGGGCTGACGTACATGCGGGCATCGAACAGCGTGCCGTCCTTGCGCATCACGCGCACCTCGATGCCGCCGCTGGGGCTGCGGCCCTGCAGCTCCTGTTGCAGCAGGCGGCCGTTCTCGTCGATGCGGTCTGGTGGCCAGTACGGGTAGGGTGGCAGGCGGCCGACCAGCTCGCCGGTGGTGTAGCCCGTCATCTGGCTGAACGCGGCGTTGACGTAGGAGATGCGGCCTTCGAGATCCATCGCGCGCATGCCAGTGGGCATGGAGTTTTCCATCGCGCGGCGGAAGTTGGTCTCTTGCACCAGCGCGCCCTGGATCTGACTGCGCCGGCGCATGTGCCGCCAGGTGCCCAGCAGCATCCACACCGTCAGCACCGACAGCGCCACCACCATCCAGAACAGCGTGTTGTTGACCAGGCCGATGCTGGTGCGCCAGCCCTGGCCGCGCAGCAGCAGGCCGTTGAGGGCCGGTGTGAGCGGTGCGTCGCTGACGATTTGCGCCCGCCGCGAGGCTTGGCCGGGCATGCCGGTGACGGTGGCGGCCAGGACGGTCTGCTTCTCGTCGACGACCGAGATCATGTGCCGCTGTGCCACGTCGGCCGGCACGAAGTGGCGCACCAGCGAATCGACCGAGTACTCGACGATCAGCGTGCCGGCGAACGCGGCGCGATCGACCAGTGGGATGTGCAGCTGAAACACCGGCTGCCCGGCGGCATCGGTGAAGGCGCGCGAATAGGCCGGCGTGCGGGCGTCGCGCGCGGCGCGGAAGGTGGTCTCGGGCTCTGTGGCGCGGCCCTCGACGGGCAACGAGGCCTCGGGCTCCGAGCCTGCTGGCGGGTACAGCGGCGCCCAATGGCTGGCACGCGCACGGCGGCGCGCGTCCACCCAGGTCATGTGCGTGATCTCGGGCCGTTCGCGCATGAAGCCGGTGGCCTGGCCACGGAATTCGTCGGTGTCAATCTCGCGCGCGACAAGGTCGCGAGCCATGCGGATCAGCGCTTCCTGGTTCTGGATCAGCCGCAGCCCAAGCTGCTGCTGCGTGATCTCGGTGTCGCGCTTGACGGACTCTGTCTCGCGCTCGATTTCTTCGTTGCGCAGGTACCAGAACGCGGAAATGATCGCCGCCAGAAAAAGCAGCACCGAGAGCAGCGGCCCCAGCGTGGCAAAGCGGTCCTGGCGGGCCGGGGACTGGCGCCGCCACCATTGGTTGATAAGCCGCCTGGCCGTCGGCATGGCGGCCGCCGGCTCGGTCTCGGGGATGCGCGCAGGGGTCATGCTTCGCATTATCCTGGGCACCCATGTGGCGCCGATGCAATTCCATATTGTGGAAACGAGATGCACTATTTGAAATTTTGTCGGGCTGTGACAAACTCGCGGCCGACAAAAGAACACCCACGCAGGAGACACCCATGTCCGCATTGCCGGAGTCCTTCCTCGGCGCCACCGGCGCCCCCCATGACACCGACAGCCAGGAGACGCGCGAGTGGCTCGACGCCTTGTCGGCAGTGATCGGCGCCGAGGGCGCCGAACGCGCGCACTTCCTGCTGGAGCAACTGCTTGAGCACGCGCGCCAGAACAGCATCGACATGCCGTTCTCGGCCAACACCGGCTACACCAACACCATCGATCCGGACGAGGAAGAGCGCAGCCCCGGCAACCTCGAGCTCGAAGGCCGGCTGCGCGCCTACATGCGCTGGAACGCGATGGCCCTGGTCGTCAAGGCCAACCGGCTGCACCCGGCCGACGGCGGCGACCTGGGCGGCCACATCAGCAGCTTTGCCAGCCTGGCGCACATGTTCGCCGCCGGCTTCAACCACTTCTGGCATGCCGAGAGCGCTGAAGTTGGAAATGAGCATGGCGGTGACCTGCTCTACATCCAGGGCCACTGCAGCCCCGGCATCTACGCGCGCGCCTTCATGGAGGGCCGGCTGAGCGAGGAACAGATGCTCAACTTCCGCCAGGAGGTCGGCGGCAAGGGCTTGTCGAGCTACCCGCATCCCAAGCTGATGCCCGAGTTCTGGCAGTTCCCCACGGTCAGCATGGGCCTGGGCCCGCACATGGGCATCTACCAGGCGCGATTCCTGAAGTACCTGCATGCGCGCGGCATTGCCGACACCAGCAAGCGCAAGGTCTGGGTCTTTTGCGGCGACGGCGAAATGGACGAGCCCGAGAGCCTGGGCGCCATCGGCCTGGCCTCGCGCGAGAAGCTCGACAACCTGATCTTCGTCGTCAACTGCAACCTGCAGCGCCTGGACGGCCCGGTGCGCGGCAACGGCAAGATCATCCAGGAGCTCGAGGGCACCTTCCGCGGCGCCGGCTGGAATGTGCTGAAGCTGATCTGGGGCAGCAACTGGGATCCGCTGCTGGCGCGCGACAAGGACGGCGCGCTGCGCAAGATCATGCTCGACACGCTGGACGGCGACTACCAGGCCTTCAAGGCCAACGACGGTGCCTTCGTGCGCAAGAACTTCTTCGGCCGTGACCCGCGCACGCTGGAGTTGGTCTCGAAGATGAGCGACAAGGACGTCTGGAACCTGCGCCGCGGCGGCCACGACGCGAAGAAGGTGTACGCCGCCTTCCACCGCGCCAACACGCACACCGGCCAGCCCACCGTGCTGCTGGTGAAGACGGTCAAGGGCTGGGGCATGGGCAGCTCCGGCGAGGGCAAGAACACCGCGCACCAGGCCAAGAAGCTGACCGACGACGACATCCGCGTCTTCCGCGACCGCTTCAACATCCCGATCAGCGATGCCGATCTGCCGGCAATCCCTTTCTACAAACCGGCCGACGACACGCCGGAGATGCGCTACCTGCACGAGCGCCGCAAGGCCCTTGGCGGCTACCTGCCGCAGCGCCGCGTGAAGGCCGACGAGAGTTTCACGATACCGACGCTCGAGACCTTCAAGGCGGTGCTCGACGCCACCGCCGAGGGCCGCGAGATCAGCACCACGCAGGCCTATGTGCGCTTCTTGACGCAGCTGTTGAGAGATCAAGCACTCGGCCCGCGTGTCGTGCCCATCCTGGTGGACGAGGCCCGCACCTTCGGCATGGAGGGCCTGTTCCGCCAGATCGGCATCTACAACCCCGATGGGCAGAAGTACACCCCGGTCGACAAGGACCAGGTCATGTACTACAAGGAAACGGTCAACGGCCAGATCCTGCAAGAAGGCATCAACGAGGCCGGCGGCATGAGCAGCTGGATTGCCGCGGCCACCAGCTACAGCACCAACAACCGCATCATGGTGCCGTTCTACATCTACTACTCGATGTTCGGCTTCCAGCGCATCGGTGACTTGGCCTGGGCTGCCGGCGACATGCAGGCCCGCGGCTTCTTGCTGGGTGGCACCAGCGGCCGCACCACGCTCAACGGCGAAGGTCTGCAGCACGAGGACGGCCACAGCCACATCCTGGCCGGCACCATCCCCAACTGCATCAGCTACGACCCGAGCTTCGCGCACGAGGTGGGCGTGATCCTCCACCACGGCTTGAAGCGCATGGTGGAGCAGCAGGACAACGTCTACTTCTACATCACGCTGCTGAACGAGAACTACCCCATGCCCGGCCTCAAGCCCGGCACCGAGGAGCAGATCATCAAGGGCATGTACCTGCTCGAAGAGGGTGCCAAAGGGCTACCGAAGGGCCCCCCCTCCGGGTCCGCGCCGCGAGTCAACCTGCTGGGCAGCGGCACCATCCTGCGCGAGAGCATGGAAGCCAAGAAGCTGCTCGAAGCCGACTGGGGCGTGGCCGCCAACGTCTGGAGCTGCCCCAGCTTCAACGAGCTGGCGCGCGACGGCCAGGACTGCGACCGCTGGAACCTGCTGCACCCGCTGGAGCCGGCGCGCGTGCCTTTCGTGACGCAGCAACTGGCCGCGCATGCGGGGCCGGTGGTGGCGTCCACCGACTACATGAAGAGCTACGCCGAACAGATCCGCGGCTTCATTCCCAAGGGCCGCAGCTACCGCGTGCTGGGCACCGATGGCTTTGGCCGCAGCGACTTCCGCAGCAAGCTGCGCGAGCACTTCGAGGTCAACCGCCACTACATCGTGCTGGCCACGCTGCGCACGCTGGCCGACGAGGGCACGGTGCCGGTGGCCAAGGTGGCCGAGGCGATTGCCCGCTACGGCATCGACGCCGACAAGATCAACCCGCTGCGCGCATAACGACAAGATCGGAGACAAGCCCATGGCCTGGATCGAAGTGAAAGTGCCGGACATCGGTGACTTCAAGGATGTCGAAGTCATCGAAGTGCTGGTCAAGCCGGGTGACACCATCGCGGCAGATCAGAGCTTGCTGACGGTGGAGTCGGACAAGGCCTCGATGGAGATTCCATCGACGCATGCCGGCGTCGTCAAAGAGCTCAAGGTCAAGCTGGGCGACAAGGTCAATCAGGGCACGCTGGTGCTGATGATCGAAGCCGCAGGTGGTGCGGTGTCGGCCCCGGCGGCGGCAGTGGCAGCGCCGACGCCCGCCGCCGCGGCTGCGGCGAGTGCACCGGCGCCCGCTGCGGCTGCACCCGCTGCGCCCGCAGCCGCCCTGCCGGTGGCCGCAGAACAGGCCGCACCGCAGGCCGCCGTGCCGGCCCATCAGCCCGGCACGCTGCTGGCAACGCTGCCACATGCATCGCCATCAATTCGCCGCCTGGCGCGCGAGCTGGGTGTGCCGCTGGGCGAAGTCAAGGGCAGCGCGCCCAAGGGCCGCATCACGCAGGCCGACGTGCAGGGCTTCGTCAAGGGCGTGATGGCTGGCGACACCCAGACGTCCGCGCAGAAGACCAAGGCACCTGCCGCGACGTCCACTGCCGGCGGCGCATTCCCGGGCCTGCTGCCCTGGCCGCAGGTCGACTTCGCCAAGTTCGGCCCCATCGAGCGCAAGGAGCTCAGCCGCATCAAGAAGATCAGCGGCGCCAACCTGCACCGCAACTGGGTGCTGATCCCGCACGTCACCAACAACGACGAGGCGGACATCACCGAGCTCGAAGCGTTTCGCGTTCAGCTCAACAAAGAGAACGAGAAGAGCGGCGTGAAGGTCACGATGCTCGCCTTCGTCATCAAGGCCGTGGTCTCGGCGCTGAAGAAGTTTCCCGACTTCAACGCGAGTCTGGACGGCCAAGGTGACCAAGCTCAGCTCGTCTACAAGCAGTACTTCAACATCGGCTTCGCCGCCGACACGCCCAATGGGCTGGTCGTGCCGGTGCTGAAGCAAGCCGACCAGAAGGGCGTGATGCAGATCAGCCAGGAAATGGGCGAGCTGGCGAAGAAGGCGCGCGACGGCAAGATGGGCCCGGCCGACATGAGCGGCGGCTGCATGAGCATCAGCAGCCTGGGTGGAATCGGTGGCACGCACTTCACGCCCATCATCAACGCGCCCGAAGTCGCCATCCTGGGCCTGTCCAAGGGGCAGATGAAGCCGGTGTGGGACGGCAAGGCCTTCGTGCCGCGCTTGATCTTGCCGTTGTCGCTGTCGTACGACCACCGCGTCATCGACGGCGCCTCGGCGGCGCGCTTCAATGCGTATCTCGGCAGCGTCCTCGCCGACTTCCGCCGCGTGTTGTTGTGAGCCCCCAAGCTCGCTCGCGCTCGCTGCCCCCCGAGGGGGCCGTCCCCCGACGGCCCGGCAGAGCCGGTTCCGTGG
>JANPMR010000329.1:0-12620 GCA_031427055.1 Rubrivivax sp. | reverse complement strand
CTCGTCCAGGATCGCGAAGTCGGCCCACAGCACCGTCGGCGACAGCACCAACGCAGCGCCAAAGGTGTCGCCATGCTGCAGCGCCAGCCACAGCGACGCCAGGCCGCCCAGCGACGCGCCGCCCACCGCGGTGCGCGCCGGCGCAGGCTGCGTGCGGTAGCGGGCGTCGATCAGCGGCTTGAGCTCCTGCACCAGGTAGCGCGCATGCCGTAACGCGCCGCCGCCCACGGGCGCGGCATGGGCCGAGACGCGGCCCGGCACGGGTGTGTACTCGTCGATGCGGCTGGCGCCACCGTGGTGCACGGCGACGATGATGGCCGGCTCGATCTGCCCGGCCGCCATCAGGCGCTGCGCGGTCTCGTCGACGCCCCACTCGACGCCGGCGCCCGCGGCATCAAACACGTTCTGTCCATCCAGCAGGTACAGCACCGGGTAGCGCCGCGGTAATTGCGCGTCATAGCCCGGCGGCAGCCACACCTGCACCTCGCGCGGCGCCACAAAGGCCGAGGGCTGCGGCGCGATGCGCTCGATCTGCCCCGTGCGCCGCAGCGCTGGCGCCTCGCCACCGCTGCCCCAGGCGCGCTCGATGCGCTGCTCGCCGTCGCGCAGCACGAACACGCGGTTGGCGCCGGCTTCCCAGCCGTCACCGGCCTGCCCGGGGCGCTCGATCTTGAACTTGTAGGCCAGCGGCGGCGCACCCTCGACCCACGGCTCGTCCAGCCGCACCGTCACCGTGTAGACCGCCGGGCCGCCGGCCGCCATCAGGCTGCGGCCCCAGCTGAGCGGCGATGCCGCGCCGCGCACGCCCACGGTGTCGACGCGCGGGTCGAAGCGGCCGGCGGCGACTTCGGCGCCCATGTCGATCGCGAAGTGCAAGGTCACCGCGGCCAGCGCCGACGAGGCTGCGCTCGTCAGCGCGGCAGCGCAGAGCAGCAGATGGCCAAGGCGGATCAGCAAACGGGGCATCGCGAAGGCCCTGAACGATGGGGGATACCCATGGTGCCACGGCGCAGGGGCGGGCCGGGCGGGCCGCTATGCTTGCCGCCATGACCCCGCTGCAACAAACCCAGCACTGGTTCGACAAGGCCGTGATCGGCCTCAACCTGTGCCCCTTCGCCAAGGCCGTGCAGGCCAAGGACCAGATCCGCTGGGTGCAGTGCGACGCCCAGCATCCGTCGGCGCTGCTCGAGACTTTGGTGCACGAGCTGCAGACCCTGGCCGCGGCCGACCCGCTGCGCGTCGACACCACGGTGCTGGTGCACCCGCAGGTGCTGCACGACTTTCTGGACTTCAACGACTTCCTCGACGTCGCCGACGGTGCGCTGGCCGAGCTGGGCCTGGAGGGCGAGCTGCAGATTGCCAGCTTCCACCCCGGCTACCGCTTCGAGGGCACCGACGACGAGGACATCGGCAACTTCACCAACCGCTCGCCGCACCCCACGCTGCACCTGCTGCGCGAGGCCAGCATCGAGCGCGCCGTGCAGGCCAACCCCGACGCCGCCGATGTCTACGAGCGCAACATCGCCACGCTGCAGGCGCTGGGCGTCGAGGGCTGGCGCCGGCTCATGAAGGGGGACACCGCATGAAGGTCTGCATCGTCGGCCTGGGCGCCATCGGCGGCGTCTTCGCCGGCTGGCTGGGCAGCCGGCTGCCGCCCGGCACCGTGCAACTCTCGGCACTCGCGCGCGGCGCCACGCTGGCCGCCGTGCGCGCGCAAGGGCTGGTGCTGGAGACGGCCGAGGGCGACATCCGCGTGCCGCTGCGCGCGAGCGACGATGCTGCCGACCTGGGAGTGCAGGATCTCGTCATCGTGTCGATGAAAGGCCCCGCCCTGCCCGCCGTGGCCGCCAACGTGGCCGCGCTGTGCGGGCCGCAGACGCAGGTGCTGTCGGCCATGAACGGCGTGCCGTGGTGGTTTTTCGACGGCCTGGAAGGCCCCTGCGCCGGGCTGCGGCTGGCGTCGGTGGACCCCGGCGGCAAGTTGGCCGCGCTGATCCCGGCGCAGCGCGTGATCGGCTGCGTCGTGCACCTGAGCAGCCAGTCGCCCGCGCCCGGCCGCGTGCGCCACGTGCAGGGCCAGGGCTTGATCGTCGGGCGTGCCGTCGGTGCCGCAGGCGCCGCCTTGCAGGACGTGGCCACGCTGCTCGGCCACGCCGGTTTTGCGGTCACGGTGTCGCCCCGCATCCAGCGCGAGGCCTGGTTCAAGCTGTGGGGCAACCTGACCATGAACCCGGTCTCGGCGCTCACCGGCGCGCCCTGCGACCGCATCCTCGACGACCCGCTGGTGCGTGCGATGTGCAGCGCCGTGATGCGCGAGGCGCAGGCCATCGGCGGTGGCTTCGGCATCCCCATCGACCAAACGCCCGAAGAGCGCCACGCCGTGACGCGCAAGCTTGGCAGCTTCAAGACCTCGATGCTGCAGGACGCCGAGGCTGGCCGGCCGCTGGAGATCGACGCCATCGTCGGCGCCGTGCACGAGATCGGCCGCCACCTGGGCCAGGCCACGCCGCATCTTGACGCGCTGCTGGGCCTGGTGCGGCTGATGGCGGGCGAGCGCGGCTTGCTCTCGCCTCGGGCCTGATCGCGCCTCGGGCGTGACGGTTCGCCACCGCGCATACCCACGCGCGAGTGCGCATGACAATTCAAAGCGCCGACCGCCGACGCCAATGAACCGAATGACGGCAATCGTGAAACAATTGCTCACACTTGAGAGAGTCGCTCCCTTCATCGACGGGGTTTGACGCACCGCGCTGACCGGGACCCATCTGAACCATGTCGCTCCTGCTCGCAGCGGCCCTCGCGGCCGCCCCCGCCACCTTGCCGGCCTGCTCCTGGGACCGGCCGGGGGCGAACCCGTTCACGGGTGACGTGGTCGAAGCCGTGCAGCGCTACACCGACATCCCCGAGCCCGTGCGCAAACTGCTGCAGACGCGCATGGCGGCGCGCCAGTACGACGAGATCGCCACCATCAGCCGCGACGCCATCACCGGCAAGCAGCGCTACCGCCCCGAAATCCGCGACATGCACTTCGGCGCTGGCACGGTGTGCCGCACGGTGACGCGCAAGAAGTGGCCCGAAAAGACGGTCGAACGCGGCCTCGTCTACTGCGAAAGCGGGCACTGCCTGATCGTGCCCACGGTGTGCCGCAACGTCAGCCGCATCACCCGCGTGCTGCCCGAGCGCGCGGCGGCCGATGCCGGTGACCTGGCCTCGCCCCGCGTCGCCGGTGCCGGCGGTGCGCTGGGCGACAACGGCGGCCGCGCATCGGCCAAGTCTGCGGGCGACAGCGAACTGCAATTTGATTCCCCCGGCGCCGGCGCCAGCTTTGCGCAACGCGCCGCGGCCAACGCACCTGCGGACGCGGTGGCATTGCTCACGCCAGGCGGCGGTGGCAGCAGCAGCACGCCAGATCTTCTGGGCAACCCGCCGCCGGGCGCCGGGCCGGGCAGCGGCACCGGTGCCACGGCAGATGCCGGCGGCAACCCGCCGGGCGCCCCGCCCTTCGGCGGCGGCGCAGGCGGCACCGGCGGCGGCTCGCCGCCGCAACCGATCTCGACGGGTGGTGGCGGCCTGGGCGGCGGTGGTCTCACCGGCGTTGATCGCCCGATCGACACCGTCACGTCGCCCGTCACCGTGGTGCCCGAGCCGGGCACCTGGGCGCTCATGTCGCTGGGCGCGCTGGCCGTGCTGGGCACCGCCCGGCGGCGGCGCCAGGGCTGACCGGGGCTTGACCGTCAGCCCTCGACCCGTCAGGACTTGACCCTCAGCTGGGCGAATTCGGCGCGGCCGGCGTCGCCGACTGCAAGCGGCGGATGTCGTCGGTCAGGCGCCCGGCGATCAGGCGCACCACCTCGAGGCCGAAGTCGGGGTTCTGGTAGACGAGCTCGCGAAAGGTTGTCTCGTCGATCGACAGCAGCGTGCAGTGGGTGACGCAGCGCGCGCCGCTGCTGCGCCGGCGGTCGGGCGCGAAGAAGGCGATCTCGCCAAACATCTGCCCGGCCCCGAGCTTGCGCCCGACCTCGGGCAACTCGACCTCTCCCGCGGCCAGAAAATACAGCCGGTCGGCGAGGTCGCCGCGCCTGAACAGCGTCGCCCCGGCCCGGTACTGGCGGCTGCGCATGTAGGGGCGCAGCCACACCGAGAGCTGTTGGGTGTCGTGGCTGACCGCTGTGACGCGCCGTGTCAGCCGCACCATCTGGCGCACCCGCCACAGGTTGACCGGCAGCAGCACCGCGTGCAGCACCACCATCATCGGCGCCGGGTGCACCAGGCCGTAGACCATGAAGCCGACATTGCTGCCCACCGCCAGCCAGCGCAGCGGGATCATGGTCTTGACGAAGGCACTGACGATGACCAGCAGCCCGGCCACGCCGGCCGAGCCCAGGGCCAGCAGGTTGGAAGGCTCGTCCAGCGACGCGATGAAGCGGTCGATGTGCGGGGCCAGTAGATCGAGCATCGGCTATAGCGGGTCTGTCTTTTCGGACCGCGAAGTATCCACTGCGGCCCGCCCTACCAGCGTGGCGGCAGCGGCCGCAGCAGCGCGATGCGCCCGCCGCGCTGCTCGACGTAGCCGCCCTCGGCCAGCGACTTGAAGATGCGGCTGACCATCTCGCGCGACGAGCCCACGCGCTCGGCGATGTCTTGCTGCGTCAGCTTGTCGGGCACCAGCGCCACGCCGTCGGCGCCCGGCTGCGCCAGCTTGCGCAGCAGGCGGGCGATGCGGCCGTAGACGTCTTCCAGCGCCAGGCTCTTGACGTGTTCGGTGCTGGCGCGCGCCAGCCGGATGAGCTTGAGGATCAGGTGCATCGCGAAGTCGGGGTGGGCGGCGATGAAGTCGCGCACATCGGCCGCCGGCACCACGGCGCAGGTGGTGGGCTCGAGCGTCATCACCGAAGCCGAACGCGGGCCGCCATCGAGCGTCATCTCGCCGAAGCACTCGCCCGCGCCTTGCGTGCCGTAGACGACTTCGCGGCCGTCCTCGCCCGAGCCGTAGGCCTTGGTGCGCCCGCTGAGGATGATGTAGAGCGCATCCGAGCGGTCGGCCTCGGTCACCAGCACCGCATGCGCCGGGTACGAGCGCACGCCACCGCGCTGGGCAATGGCGCGCAGCAGCTGGTCGCTCAGGACATCGGGCGTGGCGCGCTTGGGTTGGGCCATGGCCGTGCATCGTGCCACGGTCGGTGGCGTTCGGCAGCCGGGATGCACCCGCGGCCGGCGTCGATGAACGCTTGTTGCACGTCATGTCCGCAAGGCGGCCGCTGGCCTATGCTGGCGGCCTGGCCCGGCATGGCCTGACTGCCGCCGCCCGCCCACCAACCTGCCGTACCGCCGTGGACCGCCACTACCTGCACCCCCTGTTCAACCCGCGCTCGCTGGTCGTCTTTGCCGGCGACCCCGACGCCGAGCCGCCCACGCGCGAGGCCCGCATGCTGCGCGAGGCGCTGTCCAGCAGTGGCTTTGCCGGTGCCATCACCTGGCTCGACATTTCGATGACCGGCACCCTGTCGGACCTGGCCAGCTCGCGCGCCGATCTGGCGCTCATCGCGCTGGGGCCGCAAGACAGCGCGGCGGCAATGGAGATCGTCGGCCGCATCCGCTGCCGCGCCGCGCTGGTGCTGAGCAGCGGCTTGCCGTCGGCGCAATGCCACGAGCTACACCAGACGGCGCGCCGCTACGGCGTCAACCTGCTCGGCCCCAACACCCTGGGCCTGCAGCGCCCGGGCCTCAAGTTCAACGCCAGCACGCTGGGGCCGCTGGCGGCTGCCGGCCCGCTGGCGCTGGTCTCACAGTCGGGCGCGCTCACGGCCGCCATGCTCGACTGGGCACGCCAGCATGGCGTCGGCTTCTCCACCGTGGTGTCGCTGGGGCCCAACACCGCAGTCGAGCTGCCGCAGGTGCTGGACTACCTGGCCGGCGACGGCGGCACGCAGAGCATCCTGGTCTACATGGAAGGCATCCGCAGCGCACGCCGCTTCATGAGCGCGCTGCGCGCCGCGGCGCATGCCAAGCCGGTGGTGGTGATGAAGTCGGGCCGCCAGGCCGCGGGCTCCAAGGTGGCGCTCACGCACTCGGCCGCCATCGTGGGCGCCGACGACGTCTTCGACGCCGCGCTGCGCCGCGCCGGCGTGGTGCGGGTGCGGCAGTTCACGCAGTTGTTCTCGGCCGCGCAGTGCCTGGCCTCGCGCTTCAGGCCGGTGGGCGAGCGGCTGGCCATCGTCAGCAACGGCGGCGGCCCTGCCGTGCTGGCCGCCGACTGGGTCGACACCCTGGGCCTGAAGGTGGCTGGTGTCACCGACCTGGGCGAGGACGCCGACGGCGCGGCCTACGTGGCTGCGATGCAGGCCAGCGTGGCCGACCGCGCCGCCGACGGCGTGCTGCTGATCCACGCGCCCAAGGCCGAGTCGGGTGCCCACAGCGACACCGAGGCCGTGGCGCGCGCCATCGGCGCGGCCTACCTGCCCTCGTCCAAGCCCGTGCTGGCCTGCTGGATGGGCGAGGCCAGCGTGCGCGCCTCGCGCGAGCTGTTGGCGGCGCGCCAGATGCCGGTGTTTCGCACGCCCGAGGGCGCGGTCGACGCCTTTCACAGCATCGCCAGTTTCTATCGCAACCAGCAGTTGCTGCAGCAGACGCCGCCACCGCTGACCGGCCTGGCGCAGCCCGACACCGAAGGCGCGCGGCTGCTCATCGAGGGCGTGCTGGCCGAGCGGCGCAAGGTGCTCACCGAGATGGAAAGCAAGGCCCTGCTGGCGGCCTTTCACATCCCGGTCACGCGCACCATGCTGGCGCGCAGCGCGAATGAGGCGATGCTGATCGCCAGCCAGCTGGGCTACCCGGTGGCGCTGAAGATCGAGTCGCCCGACATCACGCACAAGAGCGATGTCCAGGGCGTGATGCTCGACGTGCACACCGCCACCCAGGTGCGCGACCGCTACAACGAGATGCTGATGGCCGTGAAGCGCGCCCAGCCCGAGGCGCGCATCAACGGCATCACGGTGCAGCCAATGGCCGGGCGCGACGGCGAGGGCGGGCGTCGGCATGGGCGCGAGGTCTACATCGGCCTGAGCACCGACGAGGCCTTCGGCCCGGTGATCACCTTCGGCGCCGGCGGCACCATGATCGAGCTCATCAACGACCGCGCCATCGAGCTGCCGCCGCTGAACGAGTTTCTGGCCCGCCGCCTGATCGACCGCGCGCGCGCCGCCGAGATGCTGGGCGAATGGCGCGGCGGCCCACCCGCCGACCGCCAGGCGCTCGAGCAACTGCTGCTGCGCGTGAGCGAGATGGTCTGCGCACTGCCGCAACTGCGCGAGATGGACATCAACCCCGTCATCGTCGACGCCCACGGCGCGGTGGCGGTGGACGCGCGCATCGTCATCGACCAGTCCACGCAGACGCCGGGCAGCTTCGGCCACCTGGCCATCCTGCCCTACCCGATGGGGCTGGAGCGCGAGTGGCCGCTGGGCCCGCATGGGTCGCGAGCCGGTGGCGGTGTCTACACCGTGCGCCCCATCCACCCCGACGACGCCGAGATGCTGCAGACGCTGGTGCGCGGCCTGTCGCCCGAAAGCCGCTACTTCCGCTTTGCCAGCGTCATGCCCGAGCTGCCCGAGCGGCTGCTGGCGCGCTTCACGCTCATCGACTACGACCGCGAGATGGCGCTGGTGGCCATCGTGCGCGAGCCAGCCCCCGATGCCGAGCCCGGCGACCTGGGGGCCGAGCGCATCGTCGGCGTCAGCCGCATCATCACCAACCCCGACGGCGCAAGCTGCGAGTTCTCGCTTGTGGTGGCCGACGATCTCAAGGGCCAGGGCATTGGCTCGCGCTTGATGCAGTCGATCATCGACGTCGCGCGCAGCAAGGGCCTGAGCGAGATCATGGGCCTCATCCTCACGAACAACGCTCCCATGCTCAAGCTGATGCACAGCCTGGGTTTTCGCGTCGGGCCGTTCGCCGAGGACCCCGACTTCCGCATCGCCACGCGCTCGCTTTGAAAACCACTTTCGCCTTCGGCTTCGGGGCTGCATCCCGCACACCGCAGGCCGGCTGGAATACGATCAGGCCATGAAAGACATGCTCGCGCTGTCGGCGCACCTCCCCGAAATCACGCTCGCCGCTGGCGAGACCCTGGTGCGCGAAGGCGACCGCGCCGGCAGCCTGTGGGTGCTGGTGCAAGGCGCGCTGCAGGTGCGCAAGGGCCGCGTGCTCATCAACAGCATCACCCAGCCCGGTGCGTTGGTGGGCGAGATGTCTTTGCTGCTGGGCTCTGGCTACAGCGCCACCGTGCGCGCCAGCCAGTTCAGCGTGCTGCGCCATGCCGCCGACGGCCGTGCCCTGATGGACAGCGACCCCGCCATCACCTGGCTGGTGGCCGCCGGGCTGGCCGAGCGCCTGAACTTCGTCACCAGCTACCTGGCCGATCTCAAGGATCAATACGGCGACGCGCCGGGCATGACGATGGTGTCGCAGGTGATCAACGAGCTGTCGATGCGCCAGGGGCCCGCCGCCGTGCCCGGATCGGCACGCGAGCCCGATCCAGAACACTGACAGTCGGCGCGCCAGCGCCTGGGTCAGAACACGGTGCGTGCCGGCGCCGCAAGCGCCGCCAGCAGCAGCCGCTCGTCGCCCATCATCGACAGCCATTGCGCCGATCCGGCATCGAGATCGATCTCGATGTGCGCCGGCACCGGGCCGATCTGCCGCCCGGCGTTGAACACCCAGGTCGGGCCGATGCGATCGGCCCAGGCGCCCGCGGGCTTGAACGGTGGCTCGTGCACGTGGCCGGTGAGCACGGCGTCGGGCGCGAAGCGTTCGATCCAGCCGCCGACGTCGGCGTCGCCGTAGTGGCGCTTGCCGGTCCAGCAGGTCGGCGAGGCCAACGGCGGCCAGTGATACACCCACAGCCAGCGCGCCGGCCGGTGCGCCGCGTCGGCCTGCAGTTGCGCCTCGACCCGGGCGCGGCCGAGCGGACCATCCCACCACGGGCACACCGTGACCAGGGTGTCGCCGATGCGCAGCGAGTCGCCGTCGATGGCCACACTCGCGCAAGCTGCCTGATGCAGCCACAGCGCGGCCTGCTCGCCCTGTGCGTCTGGCCCGGTGAGATCGTGATTGCCCGACGCCACGGCCACGCGGGTGACGCCGCCGATGAGCGCGAGGTAGCGCAACACGACGATGGCCTGTGCGTCCAGCGGCACGGCCGAACTGATGTCGAGATGGTCACCGGCCAGCACCACGAGGTCGAACCGGGCTGCGGCGCGCACCACCCAGTCGAGTTGCGGCAGGGTGTAGTGAAGGTCGGAAACGAGCAGGATGCGCAAGGGCCGGGATGGGCGATGTGGGTCACGCATCTTAGGCGCGCCGAATCACGCGGCGCGGCGCGCTTGGCGATGCCCTACACTCGCGCGCACCGGGCTTGGCCCGGCTCGGCCCTGCGGGGTCAAACGCCTTCAAACGCCTTCAAACTCTTCATCCTGCCGCGCCATGAAACTCTTGCCCGCGTCCGTTTTCGCCCTCTGTGCAATCGTGCTGGCCACCTCGGCGCAGGCGGCAGACCCCAAGAAGCAGCCGGGCAACAAGCGCCTGATGGATCACTCCAATCCACTGCTGATTTCGGAGGACGCGGCCAAGAAGGTGATGGACGCGAACATCCCCGAGAAGGCCTGGAAGATCATCAAGGGCAGCCAGTACGTGTGGGTCAGCCAGGTCGAAGGCGGCATGAACGGCGCCACCTGCGTCGTCACCGCGCGCGTCATGGTGCTGCCGCTGACGGCCTCGCTGAACGTGCCCATGTTCCGTCCCAAGCACACCGCCACGGCCTTTGATGCGGTGGCCAACAGCAGCCTCGACGCCTGCAAGGCGACGGCCGCCGCGAAGCTGAAAGAAGCCACGCTGGCCGTGGCCTCGTCGGTCGTCAAGATCTGACACCGCGCGGGCGCGACCACGCGCCTCGGCGCAACGATCAACAGAGTTTTCCATGTCCAGGGCCTTGGGTCTTCTGGTCGGCGCCGCCGCGGCGTTGACCGCCACATTGGCGCCGATGGCGGCGCATGCCCAGGCCGATGCGGTGCGTCTGCACGGTGCGGCGCCTGGCAAGGCCGGCGGGTCGGTGGGCCTTGTGGCCATTGCCGGCAGCCGCTACGCAGGTTCGGACCAGCGCCGCACGATGCTGCTGCCCACCCTGGACTACCAGTGGGGCAACGGCTGGTTTGCGGGCGTCGGCTGGTCAACGGCGCTGACACCTTCAATGCGCCTGAGTCTCGGCGCCGGTTTGACGCTGGCCAACGCGGAACACATGCAGTCCTACTTCGGCGTCACGGCCGGGCTGAGTGTCACGACCCTGCTGGGCGACGCGCAGGACAGCCCTTTGACGCGCCGCAAGTCGGCGGCCAGCGGCTTGCTGGCCCTGCGCTACGGGTTCTGAAGGCGGGCCGCCTCAGCTTGACGAGGCGGCTGACGGCTACTCGCGCAAGAAGGCCTGCATCGCCGGCAGCGCCGCGGCAGGCGCTTTCTCGTGCGGCACAGGGCCCACGCCGGGCAGCACCACCAGCCGTGCACGGGGCAGCGCGCGCAGGTAGTCCTGAGCGTTGGCCACGGGGATCATGGCGTCGCGCTGCGGCTGCGCGACCGCGTAACGCCAGGCCAGGCGGCCGCCCATCGAGTGCCCGATGAAGGTGGCGCGGGTGACGCCGCGTTCGTCAAGCAAGGCCGTCAGCAGCGCGATGCCGCGCTCGTCGCTGTAGTCGCCCGTGGGGTCGGCACCGGTGAGGCCGGCGCCGGGCAGGTCGATGCGGATGACGCGGTGCGTGGCGGCCAGCGCCAGCGCCCAGGTCTCCCAGGTGTGCAGGCTGGAGCCAAAGCCGTGCAGCAGCAGCAGTGTCGGTTGGGGCGCAGCGGTGGCGGCGGACGCTGCGGCAGCTGCGGCTTGAGCGCCCGGACCCGCGCTGTCGCGCAGGTGCAGCCGCACGCCCAGCACGTCGACGAATGTGCTGGTGCGCCCGGCGTATTGCGCCTCAAGCTCGGCGCGGTTCTTGTCCGGCGTCCAGAGCCAGACGCCGCTGCCGAACAGGGCTGCCAGCAGCAGCCAAGCCGCCACGCTCATGGGTTTCAAGCGCCTGCTTTGCCTATGTCCATCGCGGCACTCTCGCTGCGGCCTTCAGGCGCAGCCCGGGCCCAATCGAGCAGCCCTGTTGCCTGACCAGGATGCAAGGGCCGAAGAGCCCTGACACTTGCGCTGCCGAGCTTTCCCCTTGCGCGGCAACCGTCGAGCCGCCTGCTTGCACATCGGCGCCGGGATGTCGATCTCGTCCATGCAAGGTCTTGCCTTGAATGAGTCGATGTATGTCAGCCGCGCATGCGGACGGCATTGGACGTCCTCGGCGCGTCGCGTGACGGTCCTTGGCTTGTCCTGCCTTGCTTCAGTGCCGGTAGTCTTCTTCCCGCTGGTGACGGACCGCGCCGACGACGACGGAGCTATCGACGACCTCGAAGAGAACGATGTAGCCCGTGCCACCGAATGGAACGATCAACTCGCGCGAGCGACCATTGCCCAGCTCCGCTCGACGGCATGTGTAGGGCGACCAGGACAGCAGCCGCATTCCCTCGCGGATGGCGTCCAATGCGCGTTGTGGAGCAGCCCAGTCCGGTGCCTCGCTCGCGAGCTCGCGCTCGATGGCGAATTCCTCCAGACGCCGCAGGTCCGCTATCGCTTCGTCCAGCAGCGTGACGGTGTACTTCGTCGTCACTGGCCCGAGCGCTGAGCGGCCCGGCGCATGGCGTCATCGAGGCGCGTCTGCAGTTCGGCCATGACCTCGTCGACGGTGTGCCCGCCGCCTTCTTGCTTCCAGCGCTGGATCGCCGCCTCGCCACGGGTGACGAACTCGGACTGCGCACGACGCCAGGCCGCGGCCGCTACGACCGCCTCCTCGATGAACTGGGTCAACGACTCGCCCTCGCGCAAGACAGCCTCGACCTCGGCCCGGACCTCGGGCTCAACGCGAATGGGAGGAAAGGTGGCAGAGCGCATCTTTGAAATGTATAGCAAACGTGCTACGAGGACACCTTCATCAGCGCGCCTTGCGATCACCGCGCTGCCTATGACATGCGTCTTCTTGGCCGGATCGGCCGACCCCAACAGGCGAAGTGACAGGGGCCCGGCCACCTTCGCTGTCAAGCTCCGCGAGTCGCAGGCAAGCTCAATCCGCCTGCTTCCTCAAGAACGCCGGAATCTCGATCTCGTCCATGCCGTTGCTGCTCAGCGCCTCGACCTTGGCCGCCGCCTGCGTGCGGCCGTGGCGCCAGACGCTGGGGGTGCTCAGGCCTTCGTAGCTGTGCTGCTGCGGCGCCGCGGCCACGGGCTGCGAGACCTGGTTGACGAGCACCGGGATGTTGTCGGTGCCGGTGCGCAGCGGCTGCGCCATCGGCTGCTGCACCGGGTGTTGCGCGGCATGGTGCACGGCATGGTGCACAGGCTGCTGCACCACGCTCAGCGGCGGCGTGATCTGCGCCTTGCGCGTGGCCGAACTCAGCCCGGTGGCGATCACCGTCACGCGCAGCTGGTCGCCCAGGCCTTCGTCGTAGGCCGCGCCGAAGATGACGTGTGCATCTTCGGACGCGTAGCACTT
>JANPMR010000328.1:0-1971 GCA_031427055.1 Rubrivivax sp. | reverse complement strand
TTGACGATCTCGGCCGCGGGTTCGACCTCATCAATCGGAATCGCCTTGCTCGGGTCGACCTTGAACTCGAACAGGCCGCGCAGCGTCATGTGGCGCTTGCTCTGGTCGTTGATGAGCTGGGCGTATTCCTTGTAGGTGTCGAAGCGGTTGGCGCGCGTGCTGTGTTGCAGCTTGGCGATGGCGTCGGGCGTCCACATGTGTTCTTCGCCGCGCACGCGCCAGGCGTATTCGCCGCCGGCGTCGAGCATGCCGGCCAGCACCGGGTCGTCGCCAAAGGCCGCGACGTGCATGCGCAGGGCTTCCTCGGCGACCTCGAAGACGCCAATGCCGCCCACCTGGCTGGCCGTGCCGCGGAAGTACTTGGCGACGAAGTCACGTTCCAGGCCGATGGCCTCGAAGAGCTGCGCGCCGCAATAGCTCATGTAGGTGCTCACGCCCATCTTGGACATGATCTTGCTCAGGCCCTTGCCGATCGCCTTGACGTAGTTGTAGACCGCCTTTTCAGCACTGAGTGACCCCGGCAGCGACTTGTGCAGATCGGCCAGCGTCTCCATCGCCAGGTAGGGATGAACGGCCTCGGCGCCATAGCCGGCGAGCACGGCAAAGTGATGCACCTCGCGCGCCGAGCCGGTCTCGACCACCAGGCCGGCGGTCGTGCGCAGGCCTTCGCGAACCAGGTGGTGGTGCACCGCCGACAGCGCCAGCAGCGCCGGAATCGCGAACTGCGTGCGGCTCAGCCGCCGGTCGGTGATGATGAGGATGTTGTGGCCGCCCTTGATGGCGTCCACGGCCTCGGCGCACAGTGACGCGAGCTTGGCCTCTGCGCCTTCGTGGCCCCAGGCCAGCGGGTAGGTGATGTCGAGCTCGCAGCTCTTGAACTTGCCGCCCGTGCGCGGCTCGATGGCGCGCAGGCGGGCCATGTCGTCGAAGTCGAGGATGGGCTGCGTCACCTCGAGCCGCATCGGCGGGTTGACGGCGTTGATGTCCAGCAGGTTGGGCTTGGGGCCGATGAAGCTGTTCAGGCTCATCACGATGGCCTCGCGGATCGGGTCGATCGGCGGGTTGGTGACTTGCGCGAAGAGCTGCTTGAAGTAGTTGTAGAGCGGCTTGTTCTTGTCCGACAGCACCGCCAGCGGGCTGTCGTTGCCCATGCTGCCAATGCCCTCTTCGCCGTTCGCGGCCATCGGCGCCATCAAGAACTTGATGTCTTCAAGCGTGTAGCCGAAGGCCTGCTGGCGGTCGAGCAGGGTTTCGCTGAAGACCACCGGTTCGGCGTTGACATCGATCGAGTCGAGCCGGATGCGCACGTTTTCGATCCACTGCCGGTAAGGGCGCGCGTTGGCAAACTGGTTCTTCAGTTCCTCGTCGTCGACGATGCGGCCCTGCTCGAGGTCGATCAGGAACATGCGGCCGGGCTGCAGACGCCACTTCTTGACGATGCGGCCTTCGGGCACGGGCAGCACGCCGCTCTCGCTGGCCATCACCACCAGGTCATCGTCGGTGACGATGTAGCGCGCCGGGCGCAGGCCGTTGCGGTCGAGCGTGGCGCCGATCTGCTTGCCGTCGGTGAAGACCATCGCGGCCGGGCCGTCCCAGGGCTCGAGCATTGCGGCGTGGTACTCGTAGAAGGCGCGCCGGCGCTCGTCCATCAGCTCGTGCTGCTCCCAGGCCTCGGGGATCATCATCATCGCTGCCTGCGCCAGCGGGTAGCCGGCCATCGTCAGCAACTCCAGCGCGTTGTCGAAGGTGGCGGTGTCGCTCTGGCCTTCAAAGCTGATGGGGTAGAGCTTGTTCAGGTCGTCGCCCAGCACCGGCGACTTCATCACGCCTTCGCGCGCCCGCATCCAGTTGAAGTTGCCCTTGACGGTGTTGATCTCGCCGTTGTGCGCCACCATGCGGTAGGGGTGGGCCAGCGGCCATTCGGGGAAGGTGTTGGTGCTGAAGCGCTGGTGCACCAGGGCCAGCGCCGAG
>JANPMR010000327.1:0-7066 GCA_031427055.1 Rubrivivax sp. | reverse complement strand
TCGACCGTGGTGGTGCTGGAGGCGATGACCTCCGGCGTCGGGGTGACCAGCGCCACGGCAATCGCCAGCCGGTTGCTGAGCAGCAGCGACTCGATCTCGCCTAACTGCCCGATCGGCACCGTGCGGTCTTCATAGACCGTTTTCAGCGCGTCGTTGGACTTGCCGATGCCGTAAAGGCCCAGCCCGCCGATGGCCACCAGCAGGGCCGAGAGCAGGCCGATCAGCAGCATCAGCCGGGTGGAGATTTTCAGGTTGTTCATGATGAGATTCCATTGAATGCGGTGAGGCGGCTGACGGCAGAGTCAACTCGACCAGCCCGTCTCGATGCGGGTCATCAGTTGGTCGATGTCGACGATTTCTCCATGCAGCGGCTGGGATGCTTGCTTCGGGGCACCGACCCCTTGTACGCCCCCCACAAAGGCATTTTCGGCAATCGACGTCAATGGCTTGAGCCGCAAATGCGCTCAAATGCAGGGCCATTTGCACGTCTGCAGGCTTCACCCGGTGCGTGACGCGCCAACGCTCCCGCGTTGACGGGCCCGGTGCCTCTGGGCCAAGGAGAAGGTGAAAGCGAGCGAGACCTGACCTTCACCGAGAAGCTGCTCAGGGTCTGGAACCAGGGCGCATTTGCCGGCGGCTAGGCCCGCTTTCATGCCCGCATCCGCGCCGCCATGCCGGCCAGTCAGTCGCGCAGCCTCTTCTCGCTGGGGCTGGCCGCGCCCTTCCCGGCACAACGGCCGTTCACGGTGCAGCTGCAGCCTGCGAACGGTCACAGGCCCTGTCGGTCTGCTTGACGGCCGATGATTGGCACTACACTGATCGCGGTCATTTGCAAGGCTCACCGTGACCGGGGACAGGAATGAACACGATGAAGCTTGCCGCTGGAATCCTCACCGTCATCGCCATCGGCGGCTTCTCTCACTCGGCACATGCCGAGTGCAGCACGACCACGCAGTGCATTGGCGTCAGCGCCGTCTCGGCCGCCCAGGCCGAGCGAAACCATCATGGCGGCTTGGGTGGCGGCGGCACCACGTCGGGCGCGGCGCTGGTCACGATGGACTTCAGCAACCTCCCGGTGGCCAGCGCGGCTGTGAAGACGCTCTATGTGGCAGCTGCCATGGGGCCCGTGGGCACGGTGGTGCAGCTCAACCCGATACGGATCACCGGGGCCGACGCCAACCAGTTTTCGCTCGTGGGCGGCACCTGTGCGCTCAACGGCGGCAACGGCCCGACGCACGGCGCCGCTGAAACCGGCTCATGCACGATCCTGGTTCGCTTCATCCCGACCTCGCCGGGTGCCAAGACGGCCACGCTCACGGTGCCGTTCCCGCAGCCCAACGCAGGTTTCGTCGACCACCGCGATGCCACGCTGGCCGGCATCGGCGGCAACGAGCGCGTCTCGCCGACGCTCGACCCGCAGGTGGCCTCGCTGATCGCCTCGCAGCTCAGCACCTTGCGCCGCTTTGGCGCCGCCCAGGTCACCAACATCTCCAACCGCATGGCCTCGCTGCACCGCGCGCGCGGCCAGCAGGCGGCCAACCCGGGCTATGCCGGCGTGCCGTCGGCGCGCTCGCCCCAGGCTGCGCGCGGTGAGCCAACGGCTGCCAGCGCCAGCGAGCCGGGCAGCCTGCCGCAGCTGTTGGCAACGCTGCTGAGCACGCGCGCCTTGCCCTTGCTGCTGGCCTCGGACGCGGGGGCAGCGGCCGGCTCCTCTGACGGCGGCTACTGGCTCGGTGGCGTGGCCACCTTCGGGCGCTACGGCCCGAACGGTGACGAGACGCGCTTCGAGACCTCGGGCCTGAGCACCGGCGCGGACATGCGGCTGGGCCGCGACCTCGTCGTCGGCGCTGCGGCCGGCTACTCGCGTGGCCACAACAGTTTCGGAACCAGCGGCGCGGACAGCCGCAACACCGGCCAGTCGCTGTCGCTCTACGGTTCGTACCAGATGACGCGCGACATCTATCTCGATGCCATCCTCGGCTACGGCACCCTGGCGTCCCGATCGAGCCGCTTCGTCGTCGCCAACGGGGCCCGAGCCGACAGCGAGCGCGACGGCAGCCAGGTCTTCGGCTCGCTGGCCCTGAGCCAGAACCTCCACGAAGAAAACCTCTCGTGGGCGCCGTACGCGCGGCTCGACTTCAGCGCCGGCAAGCTCGATCGGGCCGACGAAACGGGGGCCGGCATCAGCTCACTGAGCTACCTCGAGCAGACCCACCGTGCCACGCGCCTGGCACTGGGCATCCGCACGAGCGCCACGCACGAGACCGAATTCGGCCGCGTCATCCCGCACCTGCAAATCGAGTTCGGCCGCGAGCTCAGCCGGGTGGGCGCCGCAAGCATCGCCTATGCCGATCAGCCGGGCGGAACGAGCTACGCCGTGGCACCGCTGGCCGAGCGCCGCGGCGGCACTCTGCTGGCCATCGGCGCCGAGCTCTTGACGCACGGCGGCGTGGCCTTCGGCTTCGAGCTGGCTTCGAACGGCCGCTTCGGCAGCCATCCCGAGTTTGCGACGCGCCTGTGGCTGTCGACGGCGCTCGACGACCGCCGACGCAAGCCGCAAGGCACGGCGCAGGCCTCGGCTGCGCTGCCCTACAGCGTCGCCACCGCCGTGCGCTGGGACGACAACGTCACGCGCACCGGCACGCCGACGCTGCCGCTGAGCGACAGGATCTGGCTGGTCAGCGCCGGCATGGACGAGAAGTTCGAGTTCTCCGACAGCCTGAGCCTGGGCCTGAGCGGCCAGTCGACGGCCGAGAAGTTCGTGGCCCATGAGCGGCTCGACAGCGCCACCTTTGGCGCGCGCGCCGAGCTGGCTTTTCAGGCCGGTGGCCACTTCACGGCGCCCCGTTTTGCCGTTTTCGTCAGCGCCGCCTACGACGACTCGCGCTCCGAGCTGCGCACCGGGCATCGCCTCGAAGCCGGCCTGAGCGCGCGCCAGCAGATCGTGGAGCAGCTCGCCTTGGCCGGCCTGGTGTCGCACAACCGCCGCCGCGCGCGGGGCGATATCTACGATACCGACTTCAACGCGGCGCGCATCGGCCTGGACTACCAGGCCGGCGACCGCAGCACCTTGCGCTTGGCCTATGAGGGCCGTCGCGGCGACTTCGTGTCTTCGGGCCGCCCGATGGCCGACAGCGCGGCCATCTCCGAGGCCTTGGCCGATGACGATGCCTTTGCCGACAGGCGGTTCATGGCCTATCGCTTCCCGGCCAAGAGCGCGATTGCGACCCTGGGCTACAACCTGTCGCTCGGCAGCCGCGACGCCTTGGACGTGGCCTTCAGCGCCATCCGCGTCAAGCCCACCAAGAAGCCGGACTACACCTGGTTCCCGTTCTATCCCACCATGGGCCTGCCGGGAGCGGGCGGCAACTCGTCCTATTCGGTTCAGCAAGTCGACATCGCATATACGATGCGCTTCTAGGCGGGCGGCGCGCGGCGGCGTCGACCGGCGGTCGCTGCCGTGCGTCGACATCGGCAACCGCCGGCACCCTTACCGTCCACTCCCACGGAGTCCAACGCATGCGCATTGCCCGGGCCCTCTTGCTGACGCTGGCGCTGGCCGCGCTGTTCAGCTGTTCCACGGTGACAGTGACGCGGCCGACCATTGCCCATGTGCACATCGGCCACACCACGGCCGGCTGGGCCGATACCCCTGATCGCGCCGGCCTGCTGACGGTGGCCGAACGCGAGGCCGACATCGCCGTGGAGAGCGCGCGCAAGGCCTTCCAGGCGGCGCGAAATCCGGTCGAATTGAAGCGTCATGTCGGCAACGTGCTGCACGCCATGGATCCCGCGCTCGAGTCGGGCGGCCCGGGCACCGGCTATGGCTTCATCCGCGCCCTCGAGGGCGCAACCGACCACCTGCGCTTCGCTGCCGATTCGGCCGATGCCAGCAAGAACCTCAAGGACAGCATCCTCGGGCTCGAGTCGGCAGCGTCGCGCATCCGCCAGAGCGCCAAGGTCGGCGTGGCGCTGTGCGACGAAATTCGGCGCACGAGCAAGCCCGAGGATCTGCTGTCGCTGGCCGATGAGCTGAAGAACCAGTTCGACACGATCGCGCGCGAGACCAAGGCCTGGCGCGTTCAGCTTCAAGAGGTGATCGCACGCGAGAACCCGCCGTTCTCGCGCATCGAACGGCGCTACCTGTTTGGCCTGATCCGCCTGCCCAACGGGCTGTGGCAGTGGCATCCCGATGTCGAGAAGGCCAGCAACCAAGGCCAGGGAAGCTCCGGCTACAAATAGCCCGTGAAGCTCAGACACCTGGTCTTGCGGCTCTTGGCCGCTGTGGCGCTGCTGCTGGCGACATCGTTCGCCCAAGCCACCCTGGTCGACGACGTGCTCGAATGCATCGAGGCGCGTGCCATGCAAACGAGTGGCCGCTGCGCGCCGATCGCCGAAGAGTCGTTTGAGAGCGTGCGGCTGGTCGAGAGCCTGGCCGATGCCATGGTCAAGCGCAAGGAGTACCGCAAGGCCGCCGTGCTGCTGGGCGCGGCGCTGCGCAAGTACCCGGGCAATGACAGCCTGCTCAGCCGCCTGTCGGTCACCGAGAGCTACGCCCAGGAGATGGAGGCCATCGCGGCGCGCGACCGCGAGCGCAAGGCGGCGCCCAACGCCGACGAAATTGCCGCCTCGATGACGCGCATCCGCTGCACACGCATGTCCGGCGACGTCGGCCTCGCCGCCTGCGACGCCGCACTGAAAAACGCGCCCAACGACCCCGCCTTGCTGGCCGCCAAGGGCGACTTGCTGGCCGCCGACGGCCGCACCGCAGACGCCATCAAGGCCTTCAGCGCGGCGCTGCTGGCGCTGCCCAACGATGTCATCGTGCGCCAGAAGATTGCGCTGTTGTCGGGGCGCAAAGACCGCCCGAACGCCGTCGCTGCGCTGGCCGTGGTGCCCACGGTGCCAGCTACGGGTTCTGCAAGCGCTGCGAGCGTTGCCCCCGCCGCTGTCCAGGCCACTGCCGACAAGCCCTTGCCGCCGCCGCTTGCGACGGCATCACCGGCTGCAACGGCTGCAACGGCTGCTTTGACCGCGGCCAAGCCGACCGAGGGCGAGCTCGAACAGCGCCTGGGCATGCTGCAGAAGCTGCTGACCAGCGGCGTGGTGACGGAGTCCGAGTTCCAGGCCCGTCGCCGCATGCTGCTGGACGCCTATCTGAGCCCGCTGCCACAGGTCGGCGCCGCGCAGACCGAGCAAAAGGGGCCGGTGACGCCCGAGCAGGTGCCGGCCATCAACTACGGCAAGTACCACGCCCTGATCATCGGCATCGACAAGTACCGCCATCTGCCGGCACTCGAGACCGCGCACAACGACGCCAAGGCCGTCGCCGCCGTGCTCAAGGACAAGTACGACTACAACGTCAAGCTGCTGCTCGACCCGGCGCGCGAGCAGATCATCGAAGCCCTCGACGTGATGCGCGAAACGCTCACCGAGAACGACAACGTGCTCATCTACTACGCCGGCCACGGCTGGCTCGACAAGGAAGCCGACCAGGGCTTCTGGCTGCCGGTGGACGCGCGGGCCGAACGGCGCAGCCAGTGGATCTCCAACGACACCGTGCGCGACCTGGCCAAGGCGCTGAAGGTCAAGCACCTGCTCGTCATCGCCGACAGTTGCTTCTCGGGCACGCTGACGCGGGGCATCAACATCCGCGCGCCGCTGGACGCCGACTACGTCAAGCGCATGGCCGGCAAGCGGGCACGCCAGGCCATGTCCTCGGGTGGCCTGGAGCCCGTGCTCGACTCGGTCGACGGCAAGCACTCGCCCTTTGCGCGGGCGCTGGTGCAGATCCTGGCCGAGAACCGAAGCGTCATCGACGGCACGACGCTGTTCAGCGACATCCGCCGCCCGGTGTCGCTGAGCTCGGACCAGACGCCAGAGTTCTCGGACCTGCGCCGCGCCGGGCACGACGGCGGCGACTTTCTCTTCGTGCGCCGGCGCTGATCGGGCAGGCCCGAAAAGCTCTCACACGCTGAGCGCACCGTCCCGGGGCCGTCCACGGGCCCCCAAGCCGGCCGCCCACGCGCTCAGTCCTGCGCCTCAGTCGGGCGCCGGGGCGGCACCCATCGCATGCACCGCCAGCAGATCCGCAATGGCGCGGTTGCTGCACGCTGCCGCACGTTGCGGGGCGGATGACCGCCAGGCACTGGAACAACTGTGCCGCTACATCACCCGCCCAGTGCGAGGCGAACTGCGGGCACCATCGGCCGGTGCGGTTGAGCTGGGCCAGCCTTGCAGGCCGCGCCGGGCCAGAGGCCCGGCCCCTCGCCAGGCACAAACAGTCCACTGGACTGTTTGTGTCCGGGCTCGGCTGCTCAAGCGCGTCTTAGCTGCGACGTAACTTGAGTACAAGTTGGTCTTCGCTGAAGCTTCGCTTTCGAGCTCGACCTGGCGCACGGCCCGAACTGCGGCGGCGAGCTCAAGATCATCGCGGCGATCCTGGAAGCGCCGGTGATCGAGAAAATCCTCACGCACCTGGGTCTGCAGGCGCGAGCACCACCACGCTCACCCGCCCGCCGCCAGGCGCTGCAAGCGGCCTGACGATTCCGATCCCCCACTGTTCAAGCGGCGCGACACGCAGGGCCGCTGGAGTCGGCTGCGTGCCGGTGGCGACGGGACCGATGGATGCGGTCCGACGGCAAGGGATAACTCGCAGACAGTGCCAGAGAACGACGCTTTTCGGCTGGACCGGCTGAGCGGCCCACGCCCAACACATCTCAGCCTGCATCCAAAGACAGGTTCAAGGCATTTCGGGCGCTGTGTTCCGCTGTGTTCCGCCCTCTGTTCTGCCGTGCTCGAGGTGCGCCGGGCAGGGAACGGGGCGTTTGAAATTGGCTCTGTTCCGAAGTTCCAATTCTCGTGGTGCGCAACCGCGCAGGTCAGACAAGCGACAGCGTGCTGGCGTATCACTTCGTGCACACGCTGCGCTTGCAGCTCAAGGCGCAAGGCGTCAACGACAGCTGGAGCACGCTGCGCCAGACGCTGGCCACGCAGCGCCGCGTCACCGTCACCCTGCAACGCCGTGATGGGCGCGTCGTGCATGTGCGCAAGGCCACGCGCCCGA
>JANPMR010000326.1:0-4546 GCA_031427055.1 Rubrivivax sp. | reverse complement strand
CGGTAGTTGTCGATGCTGCCGGTGGGGCAGGGCGAGATGCAGGCGTTGCACCAGTTGCAGATGTCGACGTCGACCACGTAATTGCGCGAGTCATGCGAGATCGCGCCCACCGGACACATGGTCTCGCAGGTGTTGCAGCGGATGCAGATTTCCGGGTCGATCAGATGCTGCTTGATCACATGCGGTTCCATCAACGTCCCGTTCAATGCATCAGTTGAATCGCACGTACTCGAAGTCCGCCGGCTGGCGGTTGATGCCCATCACCGGCGGCGCGATCCAGTTGGCGAACTTGCCGGGCTCGACGACGCGGCCCATCAGGCCGGCGACGAAGGCGCGGTCTTGCGTGCTGGGCAGCCACTGGTCTGCGTGCGCGGCCCATTCGGCCTCGCTCAGCACGCGGCCGTCGGGCGACACCTTGACGCCCTTGAGCGAACCGATGTTGCGGTGGAAGGCCTTGTGCGGCACGGTCAATCGCACGGGGATGCCGGTCTTCTCGATCACCTTGTTCCAGCGCCCGATGCCGCCCACGCTGTCGGCGATGTAGTCGTCGCGCAGCACTTCGTTGAGGGCGTTGAGCATCGGCACTTCGCGCTCGACGATCTGGCCCTTGCTCACGCCCAGCACGCGGTAGGTCTGGCCCTTGAGCTGGTGGTCGTCATTGCGCTTGCCTTCCTCGTAACGGCCCTTCAGGCCGGTGCTGTAGAAGATGGCCGCGTTGCTGCTTTCGTCGGCGCCGAAGAGGTCGATGGTGACGCTGAAGTGGAAGTTCAGGTAGCGCTGGATGGTGGGCAGGTCGATCACGCCGGCCGCGCGCAGCTTGACGGGGTCGTCGGTCTTGAGCTCGTTCATCGCCGCGCAGGTGCGCGCGATGACGCGGCTGACGCCGCTCTCGCCCACGAACATGTGGTGCGCTTCTTCGGTGAGCATGAACTTCGTGGTGCGGGCCAGCGGGTCGAAGCTGCTTTCTGCCAGCGCGCAGAGCTGAAACTTGCCGTCGCGATCCGTGAAGTAGGTGAACATGAAGAAGGCCAGCCAGTCGGGCGTTTCTTCGTTGAAGGCCTGCAGGATGCGCGGGTTGTCCTGCTGGCCGCTGCGCCGCTCGAGCAGCGCCTCGCCTTCCTCGCGGCCGTCGCGGCCGAAGTACTTGTGCAGCAGGTAGACCATCGCCCACAGGTGGCGGCCCTCCTCGACGTTGACCTGGAACAGGTTGCGCAGGTCGTACTGGCTGGGTGCGGTGAGGCCCAGATGGCGCTGCTGCTCGACGCTGGCCGGCTCGGTGTCGCCCTGTGTCACGATGATGCGGCGCAGGTTGGCGCGGTGCTCGCCGGGGATGTCCTGCCAGGCGTCTTCGCCCTTGTGGTCGCCGAAGTGGATCTTGCGGTCCTGCAGGGCCGGATTCAGAAAGATGCCCCAGCGGTAATCGGGCATCTTGACGTGCCCGAACTGCGCCCAGCCCTGCGGGTCGACGCTGACCGCCGTGCGCAGGTAGACGTCGAAATCCTGGCTGCCGTCGGGGCCCATGTCGTCCCACCAGGCCAGGTAGTTGGGCTGCCATTGCTCGAGCGCGCGCTGCAGTGTGCGGTCTTCGGACAGGCCGACGTTGTTGGGGATCTTGTCGCTGTAGGTGATGGTGCTCATGCTGTCTGCTCCGTGATGAGTATCTAGACGCGGTTCCAGTCGAATTGCGCTTTTTCGCCCTTGCCGTAAAGCTTCAGCGCGCCCTTTTCGCCCACCGCGTTGGGGCGCTGGAAGATCCAGTTCTGCCACGCGGTCAAGCGGCCGAAGACGCGGGTGAACATGTTCTCGGGGCCGTTGAAGCGCAGGTTGGCTTCCATGCCGGTGAGTGCATCGGGCGACATCGCCACACGCTCCTCGATGGCAATGCGCACCTCGTCGGCCCAGTCGATGTCGTCGGGGTTGCTGGTGACCAGGCCGAGTGCGAAGGCGGCGTCGGCGTCGAGCGGCTGGCCCAGGGTCTGGCGCACGGCGTCCAGCGCCGGCTGCTCGTTGTAGAAGCGGCGCTGCAGGCGGCTTTGGCCGGTGACCATCGGGTAGAGGCTGAAGTTGGCCTCGGTCACGGTGAGCCTGGGTGCCTTCGCCTCGTCGTCGGGCAGCGCCAGGTGGTAGCTGCGGTCGCAGGCCAAGGCCAGTTCCAGCAGCGTGCCGGCGAAGCACGAGCCGGGCTCGATCAATGCGAACAGGCTGCGCGACGACACATCCAGCCGGCTGATGGTGCGGCGCAGCAGCCCCGTGGTCTCGCGCACCAGCCAATGCTTGCGGTGGGCGAGCAAGGTGGCGTCCAACGCCAGCAGCGTCGCGCCGTCGCCTTCTGTCTTGATGAGCCAGGTGCCGATCTCGTGTTCGTTGGTGCGCATCGAGAGGATGGCGTCGTCCAGATCGCGCGCCATGTCCAGCGGGTACCACGTGGCGCCGGCGGCCTCGATGCCGGAGATGTCGCTGGGCTGCGTGCCGGTCGGGCCCTTGACCGTGAAGGTGGCGGTGCGCTTGCTGCGGTCGATCTCGACCGTGACGTGTGTGTAGCGCAGTGCATCGGCTTCGATCGTGCGCGCCAAGGGTGTCAGCTCGACGCCTTGGGCCGCGGTCGCGTCGGCGGGGCGGTCGCTCTGTTCGGCCAGCTTGAGTGCGCGCTCTTGCACCACCTGCGCAAACACGGCCGGCTTGGCGATCTCGTCCACCAGCCGCCAGTCGCGGGCCTTCTTGCCGCGCACGCCCTCGGTGGTGGTGCAGAAGATGTCGGCCAGGTCATGCCGCACATGCCGCTTGTCGGTGATGCGCGTCAGGCCGCCGGTGCCGGGCAGCACGCCCAGCAGCGGCACTTCGGGCAGGCTGACGGCGCTGCTGCGGTCGTCGACCAGGATGATCTCGTCGCAGGCCAGGGCCAGCTCGTAGCCGCCGCCGGCACAGGCGCCGTTGACGGCGGCGAGAAAACGCAGGCCGCTGTTCGCCGAGCTGTCTTCCAAGCCGTTGCGCGTCTCATTCGTGAACTTGCAGAAGTTCACCTTCCAGGCATGGCTGCTCACGCCCAGCATGAAGATGTTGGCGCCCGAGCAGAAGACCTTTTCCTTGGCGCTGGTGAGCACCACGGTGCGCACCTCGGGGTGTTCGAAGCGGATGCGCTGGATGGCGTCGTTGAGCTCGATGTCCACGCCCAGGTCGTAGCTGTTGAGCTTGAGCTTGTAGCCGGGCGCCAGGCCGGCGTTCTCGTCGAAGTCGGCCAGCAGTGTGGCCACCGGGCCTTCGAACTTGAGTTTCCAGTGACGGTAGGCGCTGGGCTGGGTCTGGTAATCGACGCGCGGTGTGATGCTCATCGGAGGCTCCTTGCTGCGGGATCGTGCCGGATGGCGGTATCCCTCGATACGCAGAATAATGCACTAACTGGCATGAAGTCAACCATAAAAGCATAATAATGCATCTTTGTCAGGCGGGCAGCGTCAAGGCCTCGCGCACCATCGACCGCAAGGCCATGAAGCTGCGGTCCAGCGGCTGGGCGCTGGTGTCGAGCCGCAGGTCGGCCTTGGAATAGAAGGCGGCGCGGCCGGCCAGGATGCCGCGCAGGTCGGCCATGGCCTCGGCGCTGGCCGCCATCGGCCGCAGGTCGCCTTGCGCCGCGACGCGCCGCATGTGGTCTTCCGGGCTGGCCTGCAACCACACCGTGGTGCAGTGGGCCAGCAACTGGTTGAAGGTGGCGGCATCGGAGACCACGCCGCCGGGCGTGGCGATCACCGCCTCGGGGTAGATCTGGATCGCTTCTTCCAGCGCCCGGCGTTCGTAGCGGCGGTAGGCGTTCTGCCCGTACAGCGCCTGGATCTCGCCGATGCTGCAGCCGGCAAACTTCTCGATCTCGCGGCTGAGTTCGACGAAGGGGTAGCCCAGGTCGTCGGCCAGCATCTGGCCCAGCGTGCTCTTGCCGGCGCCGCGCAGGCCCACCAGCGCCACCAGCGTGCTCTTGCCGGCGCCGCCCCGCTGGGCCGCGCCGCCCGTGCCGAGCAGCGCCCCCACGGCCTCGCGCACGCGGCGCAGCGTGGTGTCGTCGCGCCGCTCGAGCAGCTCGCGCAGCATCAGCCACTCGGGCGTCGAGGTGGTGACGTCGCCGATCAACTCGGCCAGCGGGCAGTGCAGCGCCCCGGCCACCTGCAGCAGCACCAGGATGGACGCATTGCCGACGCCGTACTCGAGGTTGGCCAGGTGGCGCTCTGAGACGTCGGCCGCCAGCGAGACCGCCTTGCGCGTCATGCCACGGCGCGAGCGCAGCGCGCGCACGCGCTCGCCCAGGGCGACGAGGAACGGGTTCTTCGCTTCGGCGGCGGGGCGCGTCAACGGCCGGCGCTTCGGCGCCCGCGTCGCGGCTCGGCGTCACCACATGCAATATATTGCTTGACATGCCTACAGTTTGTACCTATTGTGCATTCACGCACAATAATTCATCTTTCGCCCTGCCGCAAGGTGAATCGCGACCCCGGAGACCGCCCATGACCCCGACCGAGATGGCGCCGCTGCCCGCGCGCTTCAACTTCGCGCAGCATCT
>JANPMR010000325.1:0-4649 GCA_031427055.1 Rubrivivax sp. | reverse complement strand
CAGGTGCTCGACACCTGCGAGCGCATTGCGCGCGAGAAGTTCGCGCCCTTCAACCGGCTGTCGGACACGCAGGAGCCGCACTTCGACGGGCAGCAGGTGCAACTGCCGCAGGCCACGCACGACGCGATGGCCGCCTATGTCGAGTCCGGCATGCTCGCCGCGGCGCAGGATTACGACATCGGCGGCATGCAGCTGCCCTGCGTCATCGAGATGGCGGCCAACGCCTTCTTCAGCAAGGCCAGCGTGGCGATGGGCGGCTACGCCATGCTGACCAGCGGCAACGCCAGCCTGCTGCTGGCGCATGGCACGCCGACGCAGCGGGACGTCTTCGCGAAGAACGAGTTCGTGGGCCGCTGGTTCGGCACCATGTGCCTGAGCGAGACGCAGGCCGGCTCGTCGCTGTCAGACATTGCCACGCGCGCCGTGCCCGATGGCGACGACTTCGAAGCCGAGCCGCTGGGCCCGCGCTATCGCCTGCGTGGCAACAAGATGTGGATCAGTGCCGGCGAGCACGAGCTTACCGAAAACATCATCCACCTTGTGCTGGCCAAGATCCCCGGCGCCGACGGCAAGCTCGTGCCCGGCACACGCGGCATCTCGCTCTTCATCGTGCCCAAGAAGCTGGTGGACGGGCAGGGCGCGCTCACCGGCGAGCGCAACGACGTCGCCCTGGCCGGCCTGAACCACAAGCTGGGCTACCGTGGCACGACCAACACGCTGCTGAACTTTGGCGAGGGAAGCTTCCCGGTGCGCGGAGCACCGGGCGCCATCGGCTACCTCGTCGGCAAGCCCGGCGAAGGCCTGCGCTGCATGTTCCACATGATGAACGAGGCGCGCATCGGCGTGGGCCTGGGCGCCGTGATGCTGGGTTACGCCGGCTATGAAGCCAGCCTGGATTACGCGCGTCAGCGCACGCAGGGCCGGCCCGTCACCGGCGCCGGCAAGGACGCCTCGCAGCCGCCGGTGCCGATCATTCAGCACGCCGACATCAAGCGCATGCTGCTGGCGCAGAAGAGCTACGTCGAAGGCGGCCTTGCGCTGGAGCTGTACTGCGCCCGCCTGGTCGACGAACTGAATACCGGCGACGAAACGCACGCTGCCGAGGCCGGCACGCTGCTTGAGGTGTTGACGCCGATCGCCAAGAGCTGGCCCAGTGAGTGGTGCCTCGAGGCCAACTCGCTGGCCATTCAGGTGCTGGGCGGCTACGGCTACACGCGCGACTTTCAGGTCGAGCAGTACTGGCGCGACAACCGCCTGAACATGATCCACGAGGGCACGCACGGCATCCAGGCGCTCGATCTGCTGGGCCGCAAGGTGGTGATGAACGGCGGCGCGGGCTTGAGGCTGCTGGCCGGGCGCGTCGACGCCACCATCCAGCGCGCCGGGCAGCAGCCTGAATGGGCCGAGTCGGCGAATGCGTTGGCCGGCGCGCTGCAGCGGCTGGGCGCCGCCACGCAGTCGGCCTGGGCCACTGGCGTGCCCGAAGAAGCCCTGGCCAACGCCACGCCCTATCTGCAGGCCTTTGGTCACGTGGTGCTGGCCTGGCTGTGGCTGGACGTGGCGATGGCGGCGGCGCACAGGCCGAGCGACTTCAAGGCCGGCAAGCTGGCGGCCATGCGCTACTTCTTCGCCTACGAGCTGCCGCGCATCGACGCCTGGCTGGGTGTGGTGTCGCGCCGCGAGCCGATGGTGCGCGAGATGCAGGACGCCTGGTTCTGACGATGGCGAACGCCGGCCTCGAAAAGCTTGTCTGGGTGCTGATCTACGGTGGCCTGCTCGCCGGTTTCCTGGGCGCCTTCATCATCCGCCGCGGCGCAGGCTTCGGCTGGGTGCTGGTGACCGCGGGCATCGGCCTTGGCGTGACCGGCGCCGTGCTGATCTGGGTGCGCTCGCGCCGCCCGGGCGACCGGCCCGACGCGCAGTGATGTCATGACGACTGCCGATCTGGCCTGCATCACCCGCCGCTCGCTGCTGCTGGGTGCAGCGGCCTTGGCCGCCTGCGCGCCGTTGCCGCCGGCGCAGCCGCTGCCGCCCATTGTCTTCGTGCATGGCAGCGGCGACACGGCGGCACTGTGGATGACCACGCTGTGGCGCTTCGAGTCCAACGGCTGGCCGCGCGAGCGGCTGCACGCGATCGATGTGCCCTACCCGCAGCAGCGCGACGCCGATGCCGTGACACAGCCCGGCCGCACGAGCAGTACCGAGCACATGCAGTTCCTGGCGGCCGAGATCGACAAGGTGCTGCAGGCCACGGGCGCGCGGCAGGTCGTGCTGATGGGCAACTCGCGCGGCGGCAATGCGATCCGAAACTACGTCATGAACAGCGGCGCGGCCAAGGTCTCGCATGCCATCCTCGCCGGCACACCCAACCACGGGGCCTGGAACAACGCGGCCTTCCTGCCGACGAGTGAATTCAATGGCGCGGGCCCGTTGCTCAAGGCGCTCAACAACCAAGGCGCGCCGGGCGTGGAAATCACGGCCGGGCCACGGTGGATGACGATCCGCTCCGACAACAACGACAAGTACGCCCAGCCCGATGGCCTGTGGCTGGGCATGCCCGGCAGACCCACCAACGTGGGCTTCGACAGCCCCGAGCTCAAGGGCGCGCTCAACCTCGTGTTGCCCGGCATCGACCACCGCGAGACCGCGTTCAGCCCGCAGGCCTTTGCCGCCGCCTATCGCTTCATCACCGGGCGCGAACCGGCGACGCGCGAGGCCGTTGCCGAAGCAGGCGTGCGGCTCGACGGCATGGTGAGCGGCCTGGGCGTCGACAACGATCCCGCGCGCGGCGCTGCACCGACCAACCTGCCGCTGGTGGGCGCCACCGTCGAAATCTTCGCCACCGACACTGTCACTGGCGAACGCCAGGGCCCGGCGCGCTGGCGCAAGACGGTCGGCGCCGACGGCCGCTGGGGCCCCTTCGATGCCGATGGCGGCCCGGCCTACGAGTTCGTCATCAGCGCGCCCGGCTATGCCGTGACGCACATCTATCGCTCGCCTTTCGCACGCTCGTCGGACGTGGTCCACCTGCGCGCGACGCTGCTGGCCGCGGCCGATCGCGGCGCCGGCGCGGTGGTTTCGCTGACGCGGCCGCGCGGCTACTTCGGCGTGCCGCGCGACACCGTCGTGCTCGACGGCCAGAAGCCGGCGCCGGGCATCCCGCCGGGTGTGGCCGGCGTCGCGGTGTCCAAGCTCAAGTTGCCCCCGGGGCCGATGCGCGCCGTGGCCGGCGAGTTCAACGGCACGCGCATCGTCGGCCGCAACTGGCCGGCGGCGGACGGGCACGTCGTGTTCCTCGAACTGCACTGATCATTCCTCCAGGAGACTCCCATGGGCACCCCGATCCAGAAACTCTTTGACCTTACCGGGCAGGTTGCCCTCGTCACCGGCGGCTCGCGCGGACTGGGCCTGCAGATGGCCGAGGCGCTGGGCGAAGCCGGCGCCAAGATCATGCTGACCTCGCGCAAGGCCAGTGACCTTGAAGAAGCCGCGGCGCACCTGTCGGCACGCGGCATCGACGCGCGCTGGATCGCCGCCGACGCCAGCAAGCCGGCCGACGTCGACCGCGTGGTCAGTGAAACCATGCAGCGCCTGGGCCGCATCGACATCCTCGTCAACAACGCCGGCGCCACCTGGGGCGCGCCGGCCGAGGACCATCCCATCGAGGCCTGGGACAAGGTGATGAACCTCAACATCCGCAGCCTGTTTCTCTTTGCCCAGGCGGTGGGCAAGGCCAGCATGATCCCCAACAAGCACGGCCGCATCATCAACATCGCCAGCATCGCCGGCCTGGGTGGCAGCATGGACGTCAAGTTCATCGCCTACGGCACCAGCAAGGGCGCGGCGGTCAACTTCACGCGCACGCTGGCAGCAGAGTGGGGCGCCTACGGCATCACCGTCAACGCCTTAGCGCCGGGCTTCTTCCCGAGCAAGATGACCAAGGGCGTGCTCGAGCACTTTGGCGTCGAAAAGCTGGCGCAGGCCGCGCCGCTCAAGCGCATTGGCGATGACGACGATCTCAAGGGCGCCGTGCTGCTGTTTGCCAGCGCCGCCGGCAAGCACATCACCGGGCAGATCCTGGCCGTGGACGGCGGTGTCAGCTCGGTCCATGGCGGCTGAGCGGCGGGTGGACGAAGCATGAAACCCGGCAAGCTGCAGTTTCCGCTGCGCATCCCCTTCGTCGAAGAACTGGGCCTCGAGCTCTGGGGCTTTGGCGACGGCCAGGCCGAGTTGCGTGTCGACCTGGCCGAGGCGCATCTCAACAGTTGGGAAGTCGCGCACGGCGGCGTGTTGATGACCATGCTTGACGTGGCCATGGCGCACGCCGCGCGCAGCGTCTTCAGTCACGCGCCCGACCGCGGGCCGGGCGTGGCCACGGTGGAGATGAAGACCAGCTTCATGCGCCCGGCCGAGGGCGAACTGCGTGCCATCGGCAAGCTGCTGCACCGCACGACGACCATGGCCTTCACCGAAGGCAGCGTGTTCGACGACGCCGGCCGCCTGTGCGCGCACGCCACCGCCACCTTCAAGTACCTGCGCGCGCTGCCCACCACGGGCCGCCACGCCAAGACCCTGCAGCGCACGCCACCTGCCGCGGCTGCAAGCGACGCGGCACCTGCGGCGAGCGGCGCTGATCCTGCAGCCGACAC
>JANPMR010000324.1:0-11870 GCA_031427055.1 Rubrivivax sp. | reverse complement strand
GGCCGAACTCGACGTTGGCCGTTACCGGCAAATCGGCAAAGACGCGTGGCGTCTGAAAAGTGCGCGCCAGGCCATGCGCGGCGTACCGATGCGGGCCCTGGCCGGTGAGATCGACGCCGCCGGCGATCAATCGGCCCGCTGTCGGTTTCTTGACGCCGGTGAGCGCGTTAAAGAAGGTCGTCTTGCCCGCGCCATTGGGGCCGATGATGCCAACCAGCTCGCCGGCAAAAAAACTCGCGCTCACCGAATCCACCGCCGTCAGGCCGCCAAAGCGCACCGATACCTCGCGCGCTTCGAGCAGCGGCAGGACTTTAGCGTCCGACAAGGCGCCGCTCCCTGGCCCGCTGCTTGTCGCGCGCCTTGTCACCGCTGTACTCGTAGCGGCGCGCCTTGGCCCAGGCCCTGGTGCCCTGCCACCACTGGCGGAACGTCTCCCAGCGCAGCGAGGCCAGCCCACCCGGCAGGTACAACACCGACAAGATCAGCAACAAGCCCAGAGTCATCATGTAGACCTGTGGCGCCTTCAGGCGCAAGGCCTCGCTGAGCAGGCTGAACACGATGGCCGCGGTCAAGGGGCCCCACAGAGTCGCGGCGCCGCCGATCAGCGCGATCAGCACGGTCTGGAAACCGATGAAGGGGTTGAACACGGTGTGCGGATCGATATAGGTCCAGCGCACCGACATCGCCGCGCCGACCGCTCCCGCAACAAAGGCGGTCATGGCAAAACCGACGATCTTGACGAGCCGGGTGTTGACGCCCAGCGTCTGCGCCCGCTGCTCGTCGGCACCGATGCCCAGCAAGGCCAGGCCGAACCGGGTGCGCCGCACCGCGATGGACAGCGCCACGGTCGCCGCCGCCAGCAGCAGCAGCGTGAGGTAAATGGTGTCGCGATCTGGCACCACGGTCAGCACCCTGCCCACCGTGCCGGTGACCGTCTTTTCAAAATAACTGACGGCGTGGCGGATCAGTTCGGTCATGCCGAAGGTGAGCACCGCAAAGTAGGTGCCGCGCAGGTGCAGCACGGCCGCGCCCATCACGGCCGCCACGGCTGCGGCGACGAGCGCGCCCAGGGCGATGGCGGTCAGCCAGGGCAACTGCTCGAGCGCCAGCGCGCTGGTGTAGGCGCCGATGCCGAAGAAGGCCGAAGTGGCCAGCGACAGGTAGCGCGTGCTGCCGCAGAACAGGCCCCAGCTCGACGACAGCACGGCGTACATCAGGCAGGTCAGAGCCATCGCGACGACGAAGTCGCTGGCGTAATAAGGCAGTGCCAGCGCCCAGCCGGTCAGGGCCAGCAGGATCAGCAGGTCGCGGTGCAGGGGTTTCATCGGCGTGCGCTCATGTGGGTGCGGTCACTTGCGTGCGGTCACTTGCGTGCAAACAATCCGTTGGGCCGCCACAGCAGCACGGCAATGAAGATGCCGTAGCTGAGCAGCGACTTGAGCGAGGGGCTCGTGAAGTGCATGCCCAGGGCCTCGATGACGCCGAGCGCCAGCCCGCCGGCCAGCGCGCCGCCCATGCTGCCAAAGCCGCCCAGCGTGATGACGATGAGCGCGGTCACGGTGTAGGGCTCGCCCATCGAGGGCGAGATCGTGTAGGTCATGCTCAGCAGGCAGCCGGCCACGCCCGACAGGCCCAGGCCAACGCCGAACATCAGCGGGTGCAGGCGTTCGGTGTCGATGCCCACCAGTTGTGCGCCCGTGGGCGACTGCATCAGCGCACGCACGCCCTTGCCGTAGAGCGTGTAGCGCAGCACGACGATGAGCGCGGCGGAAATAGTCAGCGCCAGCGCCAGCAGCAGCAGCTTGTTGGCCGCAAATTGCGCGCCGCCGATCTTCACCGGGTCGGCCATGAAGTCGTAGCCGCGCAGGTCGCCGCCCCAAGCCGCCTGCACACCGTTCTGCACCAGAAACATGAGACCGAAGCTGACCATCAGCCCGCGCGCCTCGAAGACGTCAAGGTTGGGGCTGGTGCGCGTCAAACGCCGAAACACCACGCGGTGGATCACCAGGCCCAGCCCCATCAGCAAGGCAAACGACACCGGCAGCATGAGCAAGGGCGAAATGCCCCAGGCCGACTGCGCGGCCCAGGTGAGAAAGGCGCCGAGCATCAGGAACTCGCCATGCGCGATGTTCAGGATGCGCATCAGCCCGTACTGCAGGTTGAGCCCCAGCGCCACCAGCGCGTAGACGCCGCCGGTGATGAGGCCGGAGGCGATCAGCTCGGCCCACGAACCCGCGCTCAACGGGCCCTCAAACCCAGGCCGGCTTGGCGGGCATCAGCGGCGCGGTGGCGATGGCCTTGGGCCACACCACCTCGAACTCGCCCTTTTGCCACTGGCCCACACTGCCCGGCGTGCCCACGTTTTCGCTGCCGACGAACTTGATCTTGCCCAGGATCGTGTTGTGCTCGGTGGCCGCCACGTAGTCGCGGATGGCCTTGCGGTCGAGGCCCACCTTGGCCACGGCGTTGGTGAGTATTTCCAGCGCCGACCAGGTGGCGCCACTGGCCCAGCGGTCGGGTTCCTTGGCGGCGCCGAATTTCTTCACGTGGGCGTCGAAGTAGGCCTTGGCGCCCGGGCTGGTCTTGCTGTTCCAGCTGCCCATGCCCAGCACGCCCTCGGCGCCGGCCTGCATCACGTTGCGGTAGAGCTGGAAGGCGGTGCCCACCGACGCATAGAAGAACTTCGGGTTGAAGCCGATCTCCTTGCTCTGGCGGCTGGCCAGGATGGTGTCGCCGGGGTAGGTCAGGCCGATGAAGGCGTCGGGGTTCTTGTCCTTCATGCTGCGCAGCACGGGGCTCAGGTCCTTCACGCCCAGCGGGTAGCTCTTGTCCTCGAGGATGCTGATGCCGGTGCTGGCCACCGCCACCTTGAGCGCGGCGTAGTTTTCCAGGCCGAAGAGGTCGTCGACATAGATCACGGCGATGCTGCGCACCCCGTTGGCCTTGAGCATGTCCACCAGCGCGTCCATCATCGGCTTGGGCTGCTGCAGCATGAGAAAGAAGTAGGGCAACTTCATCTCGATGAGCCGGCGGCTCAGCGCCGTGGGCGCCAGGAAGGGGTAACCGAAGCGATTCGCCAGCGGCGCCACCGCAAAGTTGAAGTTGCTGCCCCAGGGCGGCAGCACCAGATCGACCTTGTCGCTGCCCATCAGCTTCTCGTAGGTGCGCACCACGGTCTCGATGTCGCTGCGGTCGTCGCTGCTGACGAACTCGATCGGGCGCTTGCTGCCTTTCACGCTCAATCCGCCGGCGGCGTTTTGCTGTTCGGCCCAGAGCAGGTAGTTGGGCTCCTGGCTGACCTGCGCGCCGGGCGTGGCCGGGCCGGTGCGCGACATCGTGTAGCCGATGCGCACGGGTGTCGCGGTCTGCGCGATGGCCGGAAACCCTGCCACGGCGGCGCCGGCCGCCAGCACCTGCAGCGCGCTGCGGCGCTTGAGGCCCACCGGGCTTGCCGGGCTTGCCGGACTAGAGGTGCTTGCGGGCAGGGGCTTCGGCGAGGGGCTGCGGTCGGTCATGGGTGTCTCCTTCAGCGTTTTTCGGTGGGCCCCGGCGTGGCGGGTTGCGTCCGCGGGGATCGTCGCATTCTGAGCGGCCCGCTTCGCGAGTGCTGTTCCAGCCGTGCACGCTGGCTTGCCGCGGCGTGCACGCTGCGTCGGGACTTTCCCGTAGCCGCCCCGCCCCAAGGCCCTTGCCGTGGCGCCGTGTGGCCGGCGCGGCTATGCTGCGGGCCCTTCTAGCCGCGTTCCGCCGGGGGCCGCATGGGCATCAAGCCGCAGGTCATGAACACCGACGAGGTGGCCGCCCCTGATCGCGTGGCGTTCTGGGGCGATTGGCTGGGCCGCCTGTTCCAGGGGCTCAAGTCCGACGAGTACGGCGACACCGATTTCAGCGGCCGAGCAAGCACGCTGCACGCGGGCGACATCGTGCTCACGCACCTCGAGGCCACGCGCCACCGCGTCATGCGCTCGTCGGCGCTGGCGCGCGCCACCGCGCAGCCCTATCTCAAGATCGTCGCGCCCTGGGTCGGCTGCGCGGGCGTCGAGCAAATGGGCCGCGAGACCTGGGTCACGCCCGGGCAGTGGAGCATCTACGACACCACCGACAGCTACACGGTGGCCAACCCCGAGCATGTCGAGCACCTCATCGTGATGCTGCCCAAGGCGCTGTTTGCCGAGCGCGGCCTGGCGCTCGACCCGCTGATGGCACGCCGCCTGGGCGGCAGCGGCGGCGTCTCGCGGCTGGCGCTGGAGACCATGCGCAACGCCTTTCGCGAGCTGCCCAGCATGCCCGACAGCGCGGCGCGAGGCGTCGGCGAAGCCATCACGCAACTGGTGCACCTGTCGCTGCTGGACCTGGCCGGCCAGGCCACCGCGCAAACCCAGCGCGAGGCGCTGCGCGAGCGCATCAAGCAGCACGTGGCGCAGCACCTGGCCGACCCCGGCCTGACGGTGGACGCCATCGCGCGCGCCCTCAACTGCAGCCGCCGCCAGCTCTACAACGCCTTCGCCGAAGAAGCCGATGGCGTGGCCGGCTACGTGCTGGCGCGCCGGCTCGAAGCCTGCCGCCGCGCCTTTGCCGACCGCGCCAGCGGCCACCGATCAATCACCGACATCGCCATCGGCCACGGCTTTCAGAACATGGCGCACTTCAGCCGCGTCTTTCGCGCCCACCTGGGCGTGCCGCCCAGCGACTACCGCCGCGGGCTGCTTGCCGGCGCTTGACCGCCCGCAGCGGCCGGGCCGCCTGCGGCGATCCGCGAGAATGTCGACTCGATTCCCTCGCGCCCTGAACACCCGATGACCGACCCGACCCTGCCTGTTCTGCCTGTTCCGCCTGCCCCGCCCGCTTTGCCGTCGCTACCCGACCGCCTGTCGTCAGACCCGTCGAGCCCGCACCACGTGGCGGCCGTCTTCGCGCACGACATCGGCATCCGCTTCAACGGCAAGCTGCGCACCGACGTGCAGGAGTACTGCATCAGCGAAGGCTGGATCAAGGTGCCCGCCGGCCGCGCGCTGGACCGCCGGGGCCAGCCCTTGACTCTCAAGCTCAAGGGCGTGGTCGAAGCCTTCTACCGTTGACTCAGGAAACACAATGACGACAACTCTCCGCTGCCGCCTGCTGGCCCCCTTGGTGCTGGGCCTTGGCGCCTGGTGCACCGCATCCGCGCAGGCCCCCGCCGCCTGGCCCAGCAAACCCGTGAAGATCATGGTCGGCTTCCCAGGCGGCTCCACGCCCGACATCGCGGCGCGCGCGCTGGCCGATGGCCTGACCAAGCCCTGGGGCCAGCCGGTGCTGGTCGAGAACACGCCCGGCTCCTCGGGCAACGTGGCCGCCGACGCGGTGGCCAAGGCCAGCGACGACCACACGCTGGGCATCGTCATCAACGGCAACCTCACGTCGGCCAAACAGCTCAACCCCAAGCTGCCCTATGACCCGGCCCGTGACTTCAGCCTCATCAGCCTGATCGCCACCGCGCCGCTGGTGCTGGTGACGCCGGCCGACCAGCCGCAGGGCGCCGCCTTCGTGGCCGCCGCGCGCGCGGCCGGCGACAAGTGGAGCTATGGCTCGGTGGGCATCGGCTCGGTGGGCCACCTGGGCATGGAATTGGTCAAGGCCGCCATCGGCAACTTGCAACCGGTGCACGTGCCCTACAACGGCAACCCGGCGGTGGTGACGGCCATGCTCGGCGGCCAGATCCAGATGGCGCTGATGCCGCCTGTCATCGCTCTTCCGCAAGTCAAGGCTGGCAAGCTGCACGCCATCGGCCTGGCCGGCCCGCGCAGTGCGCTGGCGCCCGATGTCGCGCCGCTGGCCGACGTGGGCTTGCGCATGACGCCGCTCGAGGTGTGGGTGGCGATGGTCGCCCCGGCCGGCATGAGCAAACCGGCGCTCGAACGCCTGGGGCGCGACGTGCCGGCGTTGGTGCGCGATGCCGACACCAAACAGCGCCTCTTCACTGGCGGCTGGGAAGCGCAAGGCAGCAGCGCCGAAGGTCTGGCCGCGCGCGTCAAGGACGAAGCGCGCATCCTGGGCGACATCATTACCTCGCGTGGCATCAAGCTCGAGTGACGCGGCGGTGAACGCCGCGCACGTCGACGAGCCGGTACGCCGGACACCCGTGCTGGGCGAGTGGGACGTGCTGGTGGTGGGCGGCGGGCCGGCCGGCCTGGCTGCGGCCGTGAGTGCGGCGCGCGGCGGCGCACGCACGCTGCTGGTCGAACGCTACGGTTTCCTGGGCGGCATGGGCACGGCCGGTGGCGTGACCAACTTTGCCGGCCTGTATGGCCGCCGCGACGGCGTGATGCAGCAGCTCGTCCACGGCGTCGTCGACGAACTGCTCGAACGCATCGAGTGCCTGGGCGGCCTCAATGCGCCGCAGGACGGCCTGCAAGGCCGCATCCGCGTGCGCAGCTACGACGTCGCGGCCTACAAGTGCGCGGCCGATCAGTGGCTGCTGGCGGCGGGTGTCGAGCTGCTCTTTCACGCCCAGGCCGTGGGCGTGGTGAGGGCTGATGGCGGCCGCATCAGCGCCGTGCTGGTCGAGACCAAGTCCGGCCGCGGCGCCATCCGCGCACGCGAGTTCATCGACTGCTCGGGCGACGCCGACATCGCGCACTTCGCCGGTCTGCCCTACACGCTGGGCGATGGTGCCGGCGACGCGCTCTACCCGAGCACGATGTTCCGCATCGGCGGCGTCGACCCGGTGCGTGCGCTGGCCGCGGTGGGTGAGTTCAAGGCCATCGACGCGCTGATGGCGCAGGCCGCCGGCCGCTACGATTTTCCGCGCCAGGGCGCCATCCTGCGCCCACAGCGCGACCCGACGCAGTGGCGCGCCAACGTCACCCAGCTGCGCAACGCGCAGGGCCGCGCGGTCGACGCCACCGACGCGCGCCAGCTCAGCGCCGCCGAGGTCGAAGGCCGGCGCCAGATCGTCGAGTACATGCGCTTCCTGCGCGCCGAGGTGAGCGGCTTCGAGCACGCCGAAATCGCCGAGATCGCGGCCCAGGTGGGCGTGCGCGAGACGCGGCGCGTGCACTGCGCCTACATGCTCAGCGGCGACGACGTGATCAGCGGCGCGCGCTTCGATGACGTCATCGGCCTCAACGCCTGGCCGGTGGAGATGCACCTGGCCGGGCGCATCGAGTGGCGTTTTGCGGCCGACGCCGACAACGCCTTCAACCAGTTGCCCTGGCGCATGCTGGTGCCCGAAGGTGCCAGTCCCGGTGCTGCCAACCTGCTGATCGCCGGCCGCTGCGCCGGCATGGAACACCTGGGCCAGAGCGCGGCGCGGGCCAGCGGTGCGTGTTTCGTGATGGGCCAGGCCGCGGGCACGGCGGCGGCGTTGCGCGTGGCGGGGCGCTTCGGCGTCGACGTCCTGCAGGCGCAGCTGCGCGCCGACGGCGCCGACCTCGGCATTCGCTGAGCGCGGTGTCCCGGCGCCACGGCGGCGCGGCTCGGCACAAACGACAAGAGACAAAGGCCCGTGGCCACTGGACGATTGCGGGTGCATTGGATCCCTCACATTCAGGAGCCGCATGAGCACCATGACCCCCTTCGACCCGCGCCGCCTGCCCCTGCTGGCCGCTGTCGCCTGCCTGGCCGTCAATGGCGCGGCAATGGCCGCACCCGCCACCACGGTCACCGAGGCCGCGCGGCAGGTCTGCAAGCGTGAAGTCACCAGCGAGGCGCTGGTCGTCGAGGCGCTGGCCCGCGCCCGCGCCGTGGCCGGTCTCCACGCCTTCATCACGCTCGATGAGGCCGGCGCACTGGCTACCGCCCGCGAGCTGGACAAGGCGCACGCGGCGCGCCCCAAGGCCTGCTCGCCGCTGCTGGGCGTGCCCATCGTCGTCAAGGACAACATCGAGGTCGCCGGCTTGCCCAACACCGCCGGCACGCCGGCCCTCAAGGTCTATGTGCCCAAGGCCGACGCGCCCGTGGTGGCACGCTTGCGCAAGGCCGGCGCCATCGTGCTGGGCAAGACGAACATGCACGAGCTGGCCTTCGGCATCTCGGGCTACAACCCCAGCTTCCAGAGCGGGCCCGACCTTGGCGTGCGCAACGCCTACGACAGCAGCCGCAGCGCGGGCGGCTCATCGTCTGGCACCGGCGCGGCGCTGGGCGCCCGCGTCGTGCTGGCTGGCCTGGGCACCGACACCGGCGGCTCGGTGCGCATCCCCTGCGCCTTCAACGGCTGCGCGGCGCTGCGGCCCAGCACGGGGCGCTACCCGGGCGCCGGCATCGTGCCCCTCAGCCACACCCGCGACACCGCTGGGCCGATGGCGCAGAGCGTGGCCGACGTCGAGCTGCTCGACCGCGTCATCACCGGCGCTAAAAAGATCAAGCCGGTGCCGCTGCGGCGCGTGCGGCTGGGCCTGGTGAAAGACTTTCTGGCCCACATGGACGACGAGACGCAGGCCGCCTTCTACGCCGCGCTGGACAAGCTCAAGGCCGAGGGCACGAAGGTGATCGACGTCACCATGCCGCTGCTGCCCGACCTGAACAGCGCGGTCAGCTTTCCGGTGGTGATGTACGAGGCCTACGACGACGCGGCGGCCTATCTCCTGACCACCGGCACCGGCCTCACGGTCGAGGCGATGGCGGCGCAAGCCCTCAGCCCGGACGTCAAGGGCACCTACCTGGGCCTCGTGATTCCGCGCAAGCTGCCGGGGCCGGGCAACACGCTGGTCGATGCCAAGCCGGCGTATGAGGCCGCGATCAAGACGCATCGCCCGGCGCTGCAAGCGCTGTACCGCCGCGCCTTCGTCCGCTACGGCATCGACGCCATCGTCTTCCCCACCGTGCCGCGGGTGGCCATGAAGGCTGACGCCGAGAGCAGCAGCCTGGCGACCTTCATGGCCGTCATCCAGAACACCGACCCCGGCAGCAACGCCGGCGTGCCGGGGCTGCAGATCCCGATGGCGCTGGGCGCCACCAGCAAGCTGCCGATCGGCCTGGAGCTCGACGGCCCGGCCGGCGGCGACCGGCGGCTGCTGGCCATCGGCCTGTCAGTCGAGGCCGCGCTCGGCCGCCTGCCGCCGCCTGCAAAGTGACGACATGCAGGCGCTGAGGCTGCTGCGCATTCAGGCGCATGCCAACCGGCTGGCCAACTTGCGCCTGCATGCGGCGATTGCGCCGCTGACGGCCGCCGAGCTGCACGCCACGCGCACCAGCTTCTTTCCGACGCTGATGGCCACGCTCAATCACATCCTGGCGGTCGACCAGTACTACGTCGGCGCGCTGCACGGCGAGCCGGGCCTGGGCGAGATCTGGGATCGCTTCAGCCCGGCGGATGCGCTCGCCGACCTGGCGCTGCGTCAGGCCGCCAGCGACGGGCGCCTCATCGCCTGGCTGGACACTGCCGACGACGCCGCACTCGACCGCGCCGTGCACATGCCGCGCGCCGCCGGCCGCATCCAGACCGACGCCGCGGCGCACATGCTGCAGCACCTCTTCATGCACCAGACGCACCACCGCGGCCAGGTGCACGCCATGCTGTCGGGCACGGCATTGCCGCCGCCGCCGCTCGACGAGTTTTTGATGCCCAGCGAGCCGCACTTGCGCGAGGTGGAGATGGCGACGCTGGGCTGGAACGAGACGGCGATCTACGGGCCGGTCGACGGGTCGGTCGACGGGTCTTGAGTCACCCTACACTTCGTTCCCACTCGGCGTGATCGGCTTCGATCTGCCATCGACCCGAGCTGGCCTCAAACGGGGGATGGTGCAGTGATCGACGACGACTTCGACGACAAGGACATGCCGCCCGAGCATGAGGATCTGATCGAAGACCTGATGCGCGTCTCGGCGAGCTGGCTGCTGGCCGACCCCGACCCGCAGCGCTTCATCAACCGCCTCGCGCTAGAGGGGCCGCAGCGCTTTGCGGCGCTGTTCGACGGCCAGCCCGGTCAGCGCCGCGTCTCGGCCAGCAAAGTGGCAATCCAGCAGGCGCAGTTCTTCCGCAGCTTCGGCTGGGCCATTGCCTCGGCCATGCCCTTGCCGAGCCAAGGCTTCGCGGCGCGCAAGCTGCCGCTGCCGGCCCGCAACGATCCCTGCATCTGCGGATCGCTGCGCAAGTTCAAGAGCTGCTGCGCCACGCTGTTCGAGCAATTGCCGGCCTTCGAGCCCGAAGGCCTGGGCGCGGTGATGCTGACTGAAATGCCGCGTGCCCAGTGGGCCGGCCTGCCGGGCGCCCGCGTGCCGCCGCGCATGGTGTTTGAAGCGGCGGCGATGCTGAACGATGAGGGCGAGGAGCGCGCGGCCTGCGCCCTGCTGGAGCCCTGGGCCAAGTTGCCCGCGCCCTGGCCGGCGGCGCACGCCGCCTTGCTGGACTTGCTGTGCGACGTCTACCTCGACATGGACGAGCCGCGCAAGCGCGAGAAGCTGGCGCGCGCCATGGTCGAGCTCGGCGACGTGCAGGTGCAATCCGCCGGCTGGCGGCGCCTGAGCATGATGGCCGCCGACACCGGCGACGCCGCGGCCTCGCGCGAGGCCTTCGAGCGCGCCCAGCGCCTGACGCCCGACGACCCCGACGTGGCGTTGTTGGAAGTGACCAACCTGTTGGGCGCCGACGAACGCGGGCGCGCTGCCGAGCGCGCCACCTTCCACGCCCGCCGCCTGGCGCGTCTGCCGCACGCCGCATCGCTGGCGGGCGAGATCGATGTGCTCGAGCGCCTGGGTCGTGGCGAGTTTCCGTCGCCGCCCGGATTCGACATCGGCGATGACGACGATGACGACGACATCGACGACCACGTGCCAGACGGCGGCACCGATCTGCTCGACCCCGAGTCGCCCTTCTCCCAATTGGCGCGTTGGGCCCAGGCCTTGCCGCCGCCCAAGTTGCGGCTGCGCCTGGACGGTGCCACTGCCGAGGACCTGGGCGCGCTGGCCCCAGCCGGCGCTCTTGCGGCGCCGCTGGCGCGCTGGCGCAAGGCCTTCAGACTGGTGGCGCCCACGGCGACCTGGGGCAGCGTCGGCCCCGAGGCGCTGGAGGTGTTCGTCGATGAGCAGTGGTCCGACTTGCTGCAGCGCGAGCCGCAGCTGGTCGACAGCTTCGAGGTGCTGGACGGCCTGATGCTGGTGCTGGATCTGCTGCCGATGGGGCTGGCGGCTGGCTTGCAGGCGCAGCTGCTGCAGCGTGCCTTGGACCTCTGGACACTGCTGCTGGCGCGTTACCCGTTGGCGCGCTGCGAGTGGGCGCACCTGGCCAACCGCCCCGCACTGAGGCTGCTGGTGCGGCGGGTCGGGTTGGACACCGAGCCGCGTGCCGACGAGTCCATGCCGTGGCTGCGCGCCTTGGTGGAGGTGCTCAACCCGCACGACAACCATGGCTTTCGCGAGCGGCTGGCGGCGGTCTATCTGCGCCGCGGCGACGCGGCGGCGACGCTCGCGCTGTGCGAACGCAACCCCGACGACTCCGTCGCCATGCAGCTGCTGCGCGCGCGGGCCCTGCTGAGCTTGCAGCGCCCGGCCGAAGCGGCCGCCGTGCTGAAGCAGGCCTTGGCAGCCAACCAGCATGTCGCAACCGCGTTGACGGCGCGCCGCGCACCGAAGTTGCCCCAAGTCCCGAGCTATGCCATCGGCTCGCTCGAAGAGGCCAAGCTGGCGATTCATGGGCAGCACGACCTGTGGCGCGACGCCGCGGTGCAGAAGTGGCTGCGCGAGAAGCTGAACATGGGCAAGGAGCGCAGCCTCTTCGACGAGCCCCGCACCTAAAATTGACGTTAACGTCAACTGCCGGCGCCCATGCGCCAGCAGACCGCAGGAGACACCCCGGTGCCCACGCTCACAAGCAAGCTCAACCCCCGCTCCGAGACCTTCAAGGCCAGCGCGCTGGTGATGCGGCAGTTGGTGGACGATCTCAACGCCCGGCTGGC
>JANPMR010000323.1:0-4458 GCA_031427055.1 Rubrivivax sp. | reverse complement strand
GACGTCCGAATGCGCGTCGAACAGCGCGGCGGCGATCTCAAAAGTATCGACCTGGCTGCGGCGTTTGCGCTGGACGGGGACGGGCCGAGGTTCATGCAGGACAGTTACTTGAAACTGAGTGACAAGAAACAACGCGACGATGACTCGGGCGGCGTCGAGAACATCCAACAGCTACTCATCGACTGCGCCGGCGAAAGCGAGAAGGCCAAAGACAACACCGACTTATTCGTCAAGAGAAAGTCCGCGGCGTATGGACTCTGCGAGTACTGCTGCGCCGCGGCGCTTTACACGCTGCAAGCGAACGCACCCGGCGGCGGGCGTGGTTACCTCGTCTCAATTCGTGGGGGCGGACCGTTGACGACGCTGATACGTAGCAATGTCGACCAAGAACTGTGGAAAGACCTTTGGCTGAATGTGATGGATCGCGGCCACTTCAACCCAAGGTTTGACCCCTCTCTCGAACTTGATCCTCAACTCACCTTTCCTTGGTTCGCCTCACTCCGACGGCTGCAGCCGGGCGGAATTGCCACCTTGGCGTTTGAAGGGCCGAAGGGCGGGCCCAAACCTTCGGACGCAGAGAAGCCGAGGTTGCAACCATCGCAGGTCACACCAGCCCACGTCTTTTGGGGTATGCCTCGGCGAGTCAAGCTGAACTTCGAGTCGCCAACGGCTGGCACGTGCGACGTGTGTGGCAGGCACTCGACCCAACTGGTCAGCAGCTACCTCACCAAGAACTACGGCCTCAACTACAAGGGTGAATGGAACCATCCCCTCTCGCCCTACTACAAGACTACGGAAGGCTGGCTGCCCTTGCATCCCCAGCCTGACGGCCTGGGCTACCGCCACTGGCTGGCATGGACGCTGGGCGCCGCCAGCGAGAGACAAACCACACGCGTGGCAGACGTTGTGACCCGCGCCTTGAGCTTGTCGAATCGAACCACTGGCGGCCCGTTGCGGCTGTGGGCCTTCGGCTACGACATGGACAACATGAAGGCGCGCTGCTGGTACGAATCGACGCTGCCGGTTTATGGGCTGGGTGACTGCGGCAATGACGCGCGCAGTGGCGTCAGGGCCGAGGTGGGGCGATGGCTCGCCGCTGCCGAGTTGGCCGGCTCGTACCTGCGCGGCGCCGTGAAGGACGCCTGGTTCAGCGCCGACGCGCGGGGCGAATTTGGCCATGTCGATGCCACCTTCTGGGCCTCCACCGAGTCGGCCTTCTACAAGCAATTGCAAGCGCTAATCGACACCGTGGCCGCCAATGCCGACCACCCTGCCCTTCCCGCCCGCGAGGCCTGGCACGCCGTGTTGACCCGCACCGCATTGCGCCTGTTCGACGACAACTTCGTCGGCACCGGCGCCATCGAGCGGCAGAACCCGCGACGCGCTGCTTTGGCACATCGGCAGCTGCGAAACAGCTTGTACGGCCCGAAGTTGCGCTTGGCGCTGGGCCTGCCCGTAGACCCAACGGCGGCCAAGCCCGCCCGCAAATCAACGAAACGCGCAAGCAAGGAGGCCGCATGAGGACGCTGAATTTCCGCCCCGATCAGGTCTGGGGCGAACTGCTGCTGAGCTGGTGGCAAGGCCTGAAGACCGACACCGGCGGCCGCGCCGCGCTGCGCCGCGCGCCCGACATCACGGCTGTGGTGATGCTGCCGGCCTATCAGCACTTGCACCAGCGCCTGCGGGCCGCAGGCTGGCCCGACCAGCCGTGGCACAACGACCGCTTGGCTGCCGCAGCCGGCCTACTCGCTCATGTCCGCGAGGTCAGCGAGTTGGGCCTGCCCGTCGCCATGAGCGAAGGCGACAAGCCGCCCGTCAGTCCACTGCGCTTCACGCGCTTGCTCGAGTCGCCAGACATTGACGCCTTGTTCAGTGGCCTGCGTCGTGCCATGCCGCTGATCGGGCACCGCGCCGACGTGCTGCAACTCACCACCGACGTCGTCAACTGGGGCGACACCGTGAAGAAACGCTGGGCCTACGCCTACCGATGGCCTGAGAAGAAGGGCTCTTGAGCCGTCCGCCTTACCGACACGACATCACAAACCCATTTCGGAGAGAACCAACATGTCCCGCTTCATCCAACTGCACGTCCTCACCGCCTACCCGCCTGCCAACCTCAACCGCGACGACACCGGGCGCCCCAAGACCGCCTTGGTCGGCGATGCGCTGCGGCTGCGCATTTCCTCGCAGAGCCTGAAGCGGGCGTGGCGCACGTCGGATGTCTTCGAAGAATCCGTCGGCAGCGGGCATCTCGGCCAACGTACAAAGCTGCTGGGTGTGGAGCTGTACCGCACACTGGCCGCTGGCGGCATAGCCGAGAAGTCGGCCCGAGAGTGGGCCCGCGCCATCGCTGGTCAATTCGGCAAACTCAAGGCCGACAAGAAGACCGAAAACGACGACGACCTGCAAATCGAGCAGCTCGCCCACCTGAGCCCGGCCGAACGCAGCGCCGCCGACACGCTGGCCCAAGCCTGCGCCGCGCGCCGCAGCGAGCCCACTGCCGAAGAGTTGAAGCTGCTGGCCAAGCCGCGCACGGCCGTCGATATCGCCATGTTCGGCCGCATGCTGGCCGACACGCCAGCATTCAACATGGAAGCCGCAGTGCAAGTAGCGCACGCCATCACGGTCCACAAGGCGGCCGTCGAAGACGACTTCTTCAGCGCGGTTGACGACCTGAACCTGGGCCTCGAAGACAAGGGCGCCGGCCACATCGGCGAACGCGGCTTCGGTGCCGGCCTCTTCTACCTCTACATCTGCATCAACCGCGAACTGCTGCAAGACAACCTGGGCGGCGACGCCGCACTCACGGCGCTGGCGCTGGACGGCCTGCTGCACGCCGTCACGCAAGTGGCGCCCACCGGCATGCAGAACAGCTTCGGCTCGCGCGCCCATGCCAGCTACCTGCTGGCCGAGAAGGGCACGCAGCAGCCGCGCTCGCTGGTGCAGGCCTTCCTCAAGCCCGTCAAGCCCTATGGCGACCGCGACATGCTGGCCATGGCGGTGGACGCACTCACCCAGCGCCGCGAAAACTTCGACAAGGTGTACGGCGCGTGTGCCGAGAGCCGCTGCCACTTCGACGTCGAGAAGGGCGAAGGCTCGCTGGCCGAGGCCATCGCCTTCGTCAAGGCGTAGGCCATGCAGTTCCTGCTCTTCCAACTGCAGGCGCCGCTGGCCGCCTGGGGCGACGTGGCCGTGGGCCAGTACCGCGGCAGCCGCGACGCGCCGGGCAACGCCGCACTCGTGGGCCTGCTGGGTGCCGCGCTGGGCGTGTTGCGCAGCGACGAACACGCGCACGCCGCGCTGCGCGATGGCTACGGCTTTGCCGTGGGCACCGTGGACCCGGGCCAGTTGCTGCGCGACTATCACACCGCCCAGGTGCCCGGCCGCAGCGACCTGAAGGGCCGCCCGCATCGCACCCGGCGCGATGAGCTGAGCGTGCCCAAGCACTTGCTCAACACCATCCTGTCCACCCGCGACTATCGGCAAAACGCCGCCTGGGCCGTGGCGGTGCAGCCGTTGCCCGGCGCGCCGCACAGCCTGGACGCGCTGGCCCTGGCGCTGCGCGAACCGCGCTTCGTGCTGTACCTGGGCCGCAAGTGCTGCCCGCCCGCCGCGCCGCTGGCGCCGCAGGTGCGCGATGCCGAGTCAGCCCACGCCGCGCTGGCCGCCTACCTGGCCGCCGCCGACCCGCCCGCGGCTCTGCGCAGCCTGGCCTGGGCCGACGGTGTCGATGCCGGCCTGCCAGCGCACTTGAGCATGCCGCGCAAGGATCGCCTGATCCGCCGCCGCGGCTGGCAGTTTGGCGATCGCACCGAACACCTGGCCTTGTTGAACGACGAGGCCGAGGACCACTGACCATGCACTTCAGCCTCATCACCCCCGCCCCTGGCCACGAACGCGAGGCGGCCCACGAGTGGACGCGTGGCGCTTATGCCGAACACCAATGGCTGTGGCGCTTCCTGCCCGCACCGCCGGGCACGGCACGTACCTTCCTGTTTCGCCGCCGCGATGTCGATGGCCTGCCGCGCTTCTATGTCGTGTCCGATCGCGAACCTGTCGCGCCATCGGCCCACTGGCAGGTGACCACCAAGCCCTATGCACCCGCCCTGGCGGCAGGCGACGTGCTGGCATTCGAGTTGCGCGCCAACCCCGTCATCACGTCACGCAATGCCGAAGGCAAGGCCGCGCGGCATGACGTGGTGATGCAGGAGAAGACTCGTCTCTTGCAGGAGCGTGGCCTCGGCAAGTGGGCCGACTGGACCGCGCCCGACCGGCCCGCCCTGCCCGATCTCATCCAGCGCACGGGCACAGCCTGGCTGCAAGCGCGCTGCGAGCGGCTGGGCTTTGCCTTGCCAGACGAGGCCGCTCTTCGCGTAGATGGCTACGAACAGCACCGCGGCAAAGGCGGCGCGCTGCGCGTGTCCACGGTGGACTTCAGCGGCCGGCTGCGCGTGGTGG
>JANPMR010000322.1:0-21382 GCA_031427055.1 Rubrivivax sp. | reverse complement strand
CTGCAGTGACTCGATGCGCGTGTCCCAGCGGAATTGCACGCCCAGCGCCGCCGCCATCTCGGCCAGCTTGTTGCTGAACTTGAAGCAGTCGCCGGTCTCATCGCCGGGCAGGCGCAGCGCGCCGACAAACTTGTGCTGCGTGAGCCTGAGCGCCGGCTCGACCTTGCAGAAGCCTTCGCGGTCGAGCACTTCGAAGGGCACGCCGTATTGCTTGAGCACGGCCACATCGCCGCCGATGCCGTCAAGCTGCTTTTGCGTGCGAAACAGCTGCAGCGTGCCCTGGGCGCGGTCGTCATAGCCGATGCCGGTGTCGGCGCGCAGCGCCTTCAGGCAATCGCGGCTGTACTCGGCGATGGGCACCATGCGGCTCTTGTTGAGTGCGTAGGCGCGCTCGGTGCAATTGGCCAGCATCATGGCGCCCCAACGCCACATGGCGGGGTCGAGCATGGGCCAGATGACGAGCGGCGAGTGCTGCATCAGCATCCACTTGATGGCCTTGAGCGGCACGCCGGGGCCGGCCCAAGGCGCGCTGTAGCCGGGCGAGACTTCACCGGCATTGGCGAAGCTGGTCTCCAGCGCCGGCCCGCTCTGGCGGTCGACCAGTTCGACCTCGTGGCCGGCCTTGGCCAAGTAGTAGGCCGAGGCCACGCCGATGACACCGCCGCCGAGAACCAGAACCTTCATGTGCATTCCCGCTGTTCGATGGACTGCCACTGTAGCGGGGGCCTCACCGGCAACATGCGGCGTTTTCCAAGAGAATCGCCGCATGAATCCCGCTTCAGCCCCCATGCGCCTGTCGATGACTCAGGTGCTGGTATGCGGCGCCGCCATCGTGACGCTGAGCATGGGCATCCGCCACGGCTTTGGGCTCTGGCTGCAGCCGATCACCATGGACCGCGGCTGGACGCGCGAGACCTTCTCCTTCGCGATGGCGGTGCAGAACCTGGCCTTCGGGCTGGCCGGCCCCTTGGCGGGTCTGTGGGCCGACCGCTTTGGCGCTTACCGCGTACTGTTGGCCTGCGGCGCACTGTATGCGTTGGGCCTGGTGCTGATGGGCCTGAGCAGCACCGGCCTGGCCTTCACGGCCACCGCCGGGGTATTGCTGGGCGTGGCGCAGTCGGGCTCGACCTACGCCGTGGTGTTTGGCGTCATCGCCCGCAACGTGGCGCAGGACAAGCGCGCCTGGGCGATGGGCACGGCGGCGGCGGCGGGCTCGTTCGGCCAATTCCTGATGGTGCCGGTGGAGGCCTGGCTGATCGCCGAGATTGGCTGGCAAAACGCCCTCTTCCTCCTGGGCGTGCTCTCACTGGGCATCCTGCCGCTGGCGCTGGGCCTGAGAGAGCCGCCGGCAGCGGCCACGGCAACGCATGGCCAGAGCGTGATGGCGGCACTGCGCGAGGCCTTCGCGTACCCGAGCTTTCGGCTGCTGATGGCCGGCTATTTCGTGTGCGGCTTCCATCTGCTGTTCATCGGCGTGCACATGCCCAGCTACCTCAAGGACCAGGGCATGGACACCGGCGTGGCCACCACGGCGCTGGCGCTCATTGGTCTGTTCAACGTCTTCGGCTCCTATGCTGCGGGTCTGCTGTGCAACCGCTTCCCCAAGCGCTACATCCTGGCCACCATCTACGCCACCCGATCAGTGGCCGTGGTGGCCTTCGTGCTGCTGCCGCTGACGCCCTGGAGCGTCTACGTGTTCGCCTCGGTGATGGGGCTGCTGTGGTTGTCCACGGTGCCCACCACCAACGCGCTGCTGGCACAGATCTTCGGTGCCAAGTACCTGTCGATGCTCAGCGGCTTCGTGTTTCTTAGCCACCAGGTCGGCGCCTTCCTGGGCGCCTGGCTGGGTGGCAAGCTGTACGACGCCACGGGCAGCTACGCAACCATGTGGTGGCTGTCGGTGGCGCTGGGCGTCTTCGCTGCGCTCATCAACCTGCCCGTGCGCGAGAACGCCATCGTACGGCCTGTGCCGGTGGCGGTTTGAGATGAACGCGCGCTGGCAACGCATCGCTGCCTGGACCACTGCGCTGGCGGTGCTCGCCGCCGTCTTCATCGCCTATCTCAACCCGCACTTCGCGCTTGACCTGGCCGGCCGCGTGTGGGCATGCTTTTAGGCCACGGCGGCGGCGAGCCGTCGGCCTGGGTGCGGCGCTTTGCAGGGCTCGTCCGGCCGGGCGGCACCGTGCTGGACTTGGCCTGCGGCAGCGGCCGCCACGTGCGCTGGCTGGCCGGCCAGGGCTTTGCGGTCACCGGTGTGGACCGCGACGCCACCGCGCTGGCGGCGCTGGCCACAGACTGCCCCGCGGCCGAACTGATCACCGCCGACATCGAGTCCGGCCCCTGGCCGCTGGACGGCCGCCGCTTCGACGCCGTCGTCGTCACCAACTACCTGTGGCGCGCGCTGTGGCCGCAACTGATGGCCGCGGTGGCCGAGCGCGGCGTGCTGATCTACGAGACCTTTGCCGACGGCCACCAGCACATCGGTCGGCCCTCAAGGCCGGAGTTTCTGCTGCGCCAGGGCGAGTTGCTGCAGCTTTGCGCCGGGCTGCGCGTCGTCGCCTTCGAGGACGGTTTCGAGGAAGATCCGACGCGCTGCGTGCAGCGCATCGTGGCTGTGCGCGAGGCGCCGCGCACGGTGGCCGACGCCGCGCCAAACCCGCGCTACAGCCTGACCGGCCCCACCAGCTAAAATCAGCGATCTGCCCGAATACGGGCCACGAATCCGAACCCCATGAAACCCATCACAGGCAGCATCGTTGCCCTCGTGACGCCGATGCACGACGACGGCAGCGTCGACTACGCCGCGCTGCGCCGCCTGATCGACTGGCACATCGCCGAAGGCACCGATTGCATCGGCGTCGTCGGCACCACGGGCGAATCGCCCACGGTGTCGATGGAAGAAAACTGCCAGATCATCCGCGCCGCTGTCGAATACGCCGCCGGCCGTGTGCCGGTGATGGCCGGCACCGGCGCCAACTCCACGGCCGAAGCCGTCGAACTCACGCGCTTTGCCAAGCAGGTGGGCGCCGACTGCCATCTGTCGGTGGTGCCTTACTACAACAAGCCGTCGCAAGAAGGCATCTACCAGCACTTCTGCAAGATCGCCGAGTCGGTCGACCTGCCGATGGTGCTTTACAACGTGCCGGGCCGCACCGTGGCCGACATGCTGCCCGAGACCGCGCTGCGCTTGGCGCAGGTGCCAGGCATCGTCGGCATCAAAGAAGCCAGCGGCGACATCGAGCGCGCCTGCCAGCTCATCAAGCACGCGCCGGCGGGCTTCTCGATCTATTCCGGCGACGACGGTACCGCCGTGGCGCTGATGCTGCTGGGAGGCCAGGGCAACGTGAGCGTCACTGCCAACGTGGCACCGCGCCTGATGAGCGAGCTTTGCGCCGCGGCGCTGGCCGGCGACGTGAAGCGCGCCAGCGCCATCCACCTGCAACTGCTGTCGGTGCACAAGCAGCTCTTTTGCGAGTCCAGCCCGGCGCCCACCAAATGGGCCCTGCAGCAGCTGGGCCTGTGCGGCGCGGCCGTGCGCCTGCCCATCCTGCCGCTCACCGCGGCCGGCCAGACGCTGGTGGCCGCAGCCCTGCGCGACGCCGGCCTCTTGCGCTGATCCTTTTCATCCTGCCCCATGACACGGCCGCATCGCGGCCGTGGCGGAGACCCTGAACGTGAAATCCCTTCCCGCCCACACCCCGATCCGGCTTGCCGCACTCGCATTGGCCGCATCGCTGGGCGCCTGTTCCAGCATCGACGGCGCCCTCTCGGGCGACAAGGTCGACTACCGCAGCGGCAACGTAAAGGCCAAGGCGCTCGAAGTGCCACCCGACCTGACACAGCTGGCGCGTGAGTCACGCTACCAGGTGCAGGGCGGCGTGATCACGGCCTCGGGCGCCGGCATCACACCGGCTGCAGCCGCTGCCGCCGGCGCCGCGGTGGCCGTGGCGGCACCGGCCGGCATGCGAGTCGAGCGCACGGGGCAGCAGCGCTGGCTGGTGACGCAGACTGCACCAGAGCAACTCTGGCCCCAACTCAAGGCCTTCTGGGAGCAGCGCGGCTTCACCCTTGAGGTCGACAACGCCGCCGCCGGCGTGATGGAAACCAGCTGGGCCGAGAACCGCTCGAAGCTGCCCAACGACGTCATCCGCAACACCCTGGGCCGCTTGATTGGCGGCCTGTACGACACCGGCGAGCGCGACCGCTATCGCACCCGCATCGAGCGCACACCGGGCGGCACCGAGGTCTATATCTCGCACCGCGGCGTGGAAGAAGCCTACGTCGATGGCCGCCAGGAGAACACGTATTGGCGCCCCCGGGCCGCCGATCCGCAGCTCGAAGCCGAAATGCTGAGCCGGCTGATGCTGGCGCTGGGCCCGAGGGACGAACCCGCGCAGGTGCGGGCGCAGGTGGCCAATGCGCCCGAGACTGTGGCGCGCGCACGCGCCGCCGGCACGCCCGCCGCGCTGGAGGTTGACGAGCCCTTTGATCGTGCCTGGCGCCGGGTCGGGCTGGCGCTGGACCGTGGCGGCTTCACCGTCGAAGACCGCGACCGCAATGCCGGGCTCTACTACGTGCGCTACGTCGACCCCAAGTCGGCCGGCAAGGACGAGCCCAACTTCTTTGCGAAGCTGCTTGGCGACGGCAGCAATCCGCAGGCAGCGGTGCGCTACCGCATCGCGCTCAAGGCCAACGGCAACAAGACGGCAGTGAGCGTGCTCACCTCGGCCGGCGCTGCCGACAGCGGCGAGAACGGCAAGAACATCGCGGCACTGCTGATCAAGGAATTGCGCTGAGGATCGGCTCGACACAGCGCCCATGACAAAGGCCGCCCGAGGGCGGCCTTTGAACTGGCAAGCGGCAACGCGCCTCGCGGCGCGCGGCTGATTACTTCGAAGCGGCCGGGGCGGCAGCCGGGGCAACGGCAGCCGGGGCGGAAGCGCCAGCATCAGCAGCCGAAGCAGCCATCGGGGCAGCGGCCGGCGCCGGGGCGGCGACAGGCGCGGGAGCAGCGACCGGCGCTTCTTCCTTCTTGCCGCAAGCGGCGAGGGCGAAGGCGGCGACCAGGGTAGCCAGAACGAGTGACTTGTTCATTTGTTTGTCCTAAATGGGTTGTGGGTCAGGAGTGGAGCCTTTGAGGGCGCTCTTCGACTACTCTCAGAGACCCATCGCAGAAAGACGGCGGGGGCAGAAAATATTTGCCCATCCGCTGTCCAGCCTTTGATTATAGCCCGACCCGGGAAAAACCCTAGAGTCCGAGCGTGTTGACGGGGAAAGCCGACGCCGATCGTTGTAAAACTACATCAACCCGGTCGCGCCACAGCCGGGCGCTGCGCGGGTTGATCTCGGCGCGGCCACGCCAGTGCTCGGCGTCGATGAGATGCACGCTGAGATCCCTGTCGTCCAGCAACAGCGTCGGCAAATCGGCCGCCAGTTCTTCGGGCGCCTGCCAGAACGCCAGCGCGTGCGCACAGTCGCGGCGCCACATGTTGAAACGCGGGTGGCGGCGCGGCACCTCTTCATAGCTGGCGGCCAGCAACACCAGGCGCCGTTGTGGCAAGCGCATCCAGGCCGTCAGCGACTGCAGCAGCGCGGCATCGCCCAGCGGCCAGTGTTCGAAGTTCGCGTCCACGCACAGCAGCTGGCGCGCGCCCTGCTCGATGGCGGTGTCGAAGCCCCAGCGCAACGCATCGACATATGCGCTGCGGGAGTTGATCACGGGCGGTGTCCGGGTCATGGTTCCTCCGTCGACAGCCATCCGGCCTCCGCCCAATCGGCCAGCAGCCCTGCAGCGTCGGGGCCCAGGCGGCGCACCTCGGCTGCCGACAGGCGCCGATCATCCGCCAGGCGCTGCATCAAGCGCGCGTCGCGGCCACCGGCACGGAAGGCCTCGCCGTTGATGAACACGTGCCGCGCGTCGTACATCATGCGCGTGCGGGCGTCGAGCTTGATGCCGGCACCCGGCGTGAGCGCGGCGCCGTCCTTGAACCAGACTTGCGGCTTGGGCTCGGTCAGCGCCTCACCCAGCGCGCGCGGCAGCCAGTGGGGCTCGGCCAGCCGGCGCTGCAACGCAGCTTGGGCAAAGTCCAGCAGCGCGTCGGGGATCGCCGCCGGCGTGGCCGTGGCGGCCTGGCGCGGGTCGCGGTAGAGCGCGCCGGGCTCGCCATCGTCATCGGCCAAACGTTGCAGCAGTTCATGTCCCAAGGTGTCGATCGCTGGCGCCAGGAAGCCCACCGAGCAGGTGATGCAGTCGCCGCCCTCGGCGACTCCATCGTGGCCCCAGCCCGGCGGCAGGTAGAGCATGTCGCCCGGCTCGAGCAGCCAGTCGTGCACCGGCTCGAACCGGCTCAGGATCTTCAGCGGCAGGCCGGCGATGAAGCCGGCGTCGCCCGGCGGCGCGACGCGCCAGCGCCGACAGCCCTGCACCTGGAGCAGGAAGACGTCGTACGAGTCGACATGCGGCCCGACACCGCCGCCGGGGCTGGCCCATGAGGCCATCAGATCGTCCAGCCGCGCATCGGGCACGAAGCGAAAGCGCGCGCGCATCTCGGCCGCGGCCGGCACATGCAGGTCCAGGCCCTGCACCAGCAGGGTCCAGTCGGGCCGCGCCAGCGGCGGCAGCGCGCGCCGCGGCAGCGGGCCGTGCCGCACCGTCCAGTTGCCGTCGCGGCGCGCCACCAGACGCGCCTCGACGTCGTCGTGCCCGGCCAGCTCGAACATCGCCGCGCGCGACAGCGGCGGCTGCACGCCGGGCCAGGCCTGGCGCACCAGCAAGGGCTTCTTCTGCCAGTGGCGGCGCATGAAGCTGGCCGGCGACAGGCCACCCAGCAAGGGCAGCGAAACGTTGACATCCATGCCGCCATTCTCGCGCCGCCAGCGCGCTCTGGCGCGCCCTGACACACGCGCCCTGACACACGCACCGTGGCGTGGCCGCCATGCCCGCTGTGCGATCATCTTGCGATGGAAATTGAAGCCCCTTGCGTGGTCAGCCTGACCTGGAAACTCAGCGACGGCCAGAACCGGCCGATCGACGAACTGGCCGACCCGGTGGAGTTCTTCTACGGCGGCAACGACCTGCTCGCCAAGGTCGAAGAAGCCCTGGCCGGCTACAGCGGCGGCGCCGAGCTGAACCTGCACCTCGAGCCCGAGCAGGCCTTTGGCGACTACCGCGCCGAGCTGGTGTGCTTTGAGGACCGCAAGCTCTTCCCCGAGGTGCTCGAAGCCGGCATGACCTTCGAAGGCTTGCCCGCCGGCCACGTCACGCCCGACATGCCGCCAGGCACCATCTACGTCGTCACCGAGGTCTACCCTTCACACGTGGTGCTCGATGGCAACCACCCGCTGGCCGGCATGTCGTTGCGCCTGGCCATCAAGGTGCAGGGCGTGCGCGCGGCCAGCGCCGACGAGGCCGAGTCGCGCAGCGTGGGCGACGCGCCGATGCTGCGGCCGCCATCCGCGCTGCACTGAAGCCAGCGCTCTAAGCGCGGCCGGTAGACCCGAAACCGCCCGCGCCGCGCGCCGAGTCGTCAAACGCGGCGACCTCGCGAAACACCGCCTGCACCACCGGCACGATGATCATCTGCGCGATGCGCTCCATCGGCTGCAGCGTGTAGACGGCATTGCCGCGGTTCCAGCAGCTCACCATCAGCGGGCCCTGGTAGTCGCTGTCGATCAAGCCGACCAGGTTGCCCAGCACGATGCCGTGCTTGTGTCCGAGGCCCGAGCGCGGCAGCAGCATCGCGGCCAGCGTGGGGTCGCCGATGTGGATCGCCAGCCCTGTGGGGATGAGCGCGGCCTGCCCGGGCTTGAGCACCAGCGGCGCGTCGATGCACGCGCGCAGGTCGAGGCCGGCGCTGCCAGCCGTGGCATACGCCGGCACTTGCCCGGCCATGCGCGGGTCGAGCACCTTGACGTCGATGATCGTCATGGCGTGGCCTGGGCCATGCGGCGCGCGATCTCGGCGACGAGTTGCCGCGCCAGCGTCAGCTTGTCACCCGTGGGCAATGCCAATTCGCCCTTCGCGTCCACCAGCACCAGCGTGTTGTCGTCGCGGCCAAAGGTGGCCGGGCCGTCGTTGGCCACGATCAACGGCACGCCCTTGCGCGCGAGCTTCTCACGCGCGTGGCGCACGACGTCGTGGGTCTCGGCGGCAAAGCCCACGCACCAGGGCCGCTGATCCGCCGGCAAGCGCGCCACGGTGGCCAGGATGTCCGGGTTCTCGGTGAAGGCCAATGCGGGCGGCTGGCCGCTGCCGTCCTTCTTGATCTTGTGGCTAGAGGTGTTGGCGACGCGCCAGTCGGCCACCGCGGCGGTGGCCACGAAGATGCGGTTCTGGCTGGCCAGCGGCAGCACGGTGTCGAGCATCTGCTGCGCGCTTTGCACGTCGATGCGGCGCACGCCGCGCGGTGTGACCAGCTGCACCGGGCCGGCCACCAGCGTCACCTGCGCACCGGCCTCGGCCGCAGCGCGCGCGATGGCGAAACCCATCTTGCCGCTGGACAGATTGGTGATGCCGCGCACCGGGTCGATGGCCTCGAAGGTGGGTCCGGCGGTCACCAGCACCGTGCGGCCGGCCAGCAGCTTGGGCTGGAAGAAGGCGATCAACTCGTCGCGCAGTTCTTCTGCCTCGAGCATGCGTCCGTCCCCGGTCTCGCCGCAGGCCTGGTCGCCCGCCGCCGGGCCCAGCACCGTGGCGCCGTCGGCCGCGATCTGCGCCACGTTGCGCCTTGTCGCCGGATGCGCCCACATCTCGCGGTTCATGGCCGGCGCCACCAGCAACGGACACCGATCAACCGGCCGGGCCAGGCACAGCAGGCTCAGCAACTCATCGGCACGGCCCTGCGCCAGCTTGGCGATGAAGTCGGCGCTGGCGGGCGCGACGAGCACCGCATCGGCCTGCCTTGTGAGGTTGATGTGCGGCATGTTGTTGGGCTCGCGCGCATCCCACTGGCTGGTGTGCACCACGCGGCCGCTCAGGGCCTGCATCGTCACCGCGGTGATGAACTGCGCGGCTGCTTCGGTCATCACGACCTGCACCGTGGCGCCGGCCTTGACCAGTTCGCGCGTGAGCTCGGCGGCCTTGTAACAGGCGACGCCGCCCGACAAGCCGAGAACGATGTGCTTGCCCTGCAGGGCCCCGGGTGCTGACATGGGGCGCGACTCTACTGCACGGCCAGCCCGTGGCACTTCTTGTACTTCTTGCCGCTGCCGCAGGGACACGCGTCGTTGCGGCCGGGCGTGGGCTCGACACGGCGCGTGGCGGGTTTGGGCGCGTGGTCCACCCAGTACAGGCGCAAGTCTTGCGCCGCCCAGCAGGCCTCGGCCAACAGCTCGTCGCGCGTCGGGTCGCCCTTGGGATAGAACTGGGCCACGTGGTCGCGAAACGCCTCGACGCCCGGCGGGATCATCAGCGCCGCAATCTGCTCGATGAGCTGGCCGTAGAGCTCGGCCGATTCCTCGTCCGGCGGCTCGTCCCACAGCGCCGGAAAGGCCTCGATGCCGTCGAGAAAGCCCTCGGCCCACAGCGCGCCGGTCTGCAACTCGGCAGCTTCTTCTGCGCTCACGCCTTCCTGCTCGATGAACTTGGCGCGGTCTTCATCGGTCCACTCGGACATCAGCGGGTCCAGGCGCAGCGCCTCGGGGTCGTCGAGCAAGGTCTCGGCGTCGAGCTGCTGGCACAGCACACGCAACCTTGCCTGCAGCGACTGCAGCGCCTGCGCACGGTCATCGGGATCGGCAAAGGCGCGCTCGAAGGCATCGCCGCACAGGGCCGGCAGCCACTCTTCCACTGGCGGCAGGCGCGGGCCGGCGGCCAACGCGGCCAGGAAGCCGTCGACCCACTCAAACGAGATCTCGTCGTCGAAGCCGCTCAGGCGTTCGCAAACGGTGTCGAAGGCCTTCAGTTCGGAGTCGGTGCTCTGCGGCGGGCGCGTTGCGGCGGCGTGGAAGCTCATGGGCTCAATCTCCAGGTGTCACGCAAGAAGGTGTTCAGGCGGTGTGCGGCGGCTTCGCGGGCGGCCGGGTTGCCGCCGACGTGAACGCCGCTGCCGGGGTGGATGCCATTGGGGACGTCGGCGCGCAGCCGCACTGCATCGGTGCCATCGAAGCCGTGGAATGCACCGGCATAGGCCTCGATCTGCGGGCGCGGGCCTCGCGGCGGTTCGGCCGCGACCAGCGTCTTGCACGGCCCGGCGGGGGTCCAGTCATCGGCTTCGCCGACCAGCATCAGCAGCGGCACGCTGGCATCGAAGCCACGCGCCAGCTCGGTCTCGCAGCCCGGGTAGAAGGCCACTGCCAGCGACGGCTGCACCGGCGCGGCAGCGACCTCGCGGTGGTGGCGGTTGATCGACGCCAGCACCGTGCTGCCACCGTTGGACCAGCCCAGCAGCCCCAGCCGCGACGCATCCACGCCTGGCTGCTGCGCCAGCCACTGCAAGGCGCCCAGGGCGTCGCGGCGGCGCTGCGTCTGGCTGACCTTGCGCTGGCCTGTGCGCTGCGTACACAGCTCCTTTTCGCCGCGTGGGCGCAGCGAATCGGTGGCCAGTGCGTGGATGCCCAGGGCGTTGAGGCGCGCCGCCAGCTCGGTGTAGCGTGCAGCCAGTTGGCCGCGGCGGTCATACAGGCCGCCGCAGCCGTGCAGCATCACCATCGCCGGAGCGGCCGTCGCACCGGGCTGCACCGTCGCGGCAAACCAATGGCCGGGCAGCACCACGGCGGCGCCCGTTGGCGCGTCCAGGCTCGGCACGGTGACAGCCACCGGTGCGACCGCGCCGGCCGCGCCGGCGGACAAGGCCAGGCACAGCCGAATGAGCAGCCGCGCCGGCATCGGCCTCAGGCTCATGCGTCCGGCCACGTCAGCGTCGGCGGGCGGGGATGCAGGCGCGCCATCGCATGCACGTCGGTATAGGCGCCATCGCGCATGGCGTAGCCGCGATGTGTGCCTTCCAGACGGAAGCCGCAACGGCGGTACAGGGCCACGGCACGTTCGTTGTCCGAGAACACGGTGAGCTCGATGCGCAGGATCTGCGCCCAGCCGTCGGCGTAGTCGCACAGCGCCTGCATCAGCGCCGTGCCGACGCCCTGCCCTTGCGCCTCGGCCGCGATGCTGATGCCCAGCAGGGCCACATGGCGGCGGCGCGTCTGCGGCATCGGGTGCAGGCCGGCGCTGCCGACAATGCGCCCGTCGCGCTCGGCCACCAGGTGCAGATGGTCACCGCGCGCCGGGGTGTTGTTTTCGACCAGGCGCGTGTGCCACATCTCCTCGCTGGGGTACGGCAACTGCATCAACCCAGGGTAGACCTCGGCGTGGCCCATGAGGCGAGCAAAGTCGGCGGCGTCGCGCGGCGCGGCGCGGCGCAGGACGAGGGGGTCGGCGGTCATGGCGGAAGGCGGGATCGGACGGGTCGCGATCTTCCCACGGCCAGCCACGCGACGGGGCACCGGCCTGTCATCAGGGCGGAACCTTGACGGGGCACCATCCTTGCATGCTTGGTACGTTTCATGCGGCAAGCAGGCATCAAGCACAGGCGAATGCCGTCGTCAAGACGTCGTTTGTCCGCCGTGTCTTGGTGTCGATACGTAGTCCGAACGGCTCATGCAAGCGGCATAGTGTCTGCACAGTCCGGCGGCACGCGGCATACGCCAAAGAACAACCAACCTCGAGAGGGCCAGATATGAACCACGATTCCTGGATACGCTTTTCCCGCACCGCCATGGCGGCAGCTGTAGCCATCGTCATCGCGGCGCCCGCGTTGGCGCAGAACACCACGGCCGCCGTCAGCGGGCGCGTCGTCGGCGCCGAGGGCAAGCCGCTGGCCGGCGCCGCGGTGACCATCGTGCACATCGAGTCCGGCTCGATCAACAACCTCACCACCGATGCCGACGGCCGCTACGCCGCCCGCGGCCTGCGTGCGGGCGGCCCGTACCGGGTGACGATCAGCAAGTCGGGCATGGCCGATACGCGCGAGGGCGTGTTCCTGAAGCTGGCCGAGACCTTTACCGCCGACGCGCAGTTGCCGGTGACGCAGACGGTGGTCATCACCGGCCGCGGCATCTCGGACAAGTTCAACAACGCCTCGATGGGTGCCGGTACGGCGCTGGGCGCGCGCGAACTCGCCGCGCTGGCGTCGATCGCGCGCAATCTGCAGGACTACGCGCGCACCGATCCGCGCCTGAGCCAGACTGACAAGGAGCGCGGCGAGATCTCGGCCGCCGGCCAGAACACGCGCTTCAACAGCGTGACGATCGACGGCGTCACCACCAACGACACCTTCGGGCTTGAGGCCAACAACATGCCGACGATCAAGCAGCCGATATCCATCGATGCGATCCAGTCGGTGCAGGTCAACCTGAGCAACTACGACGTGACGCAAAAGGGCTACACCGGCGCCAACATCAACGCCGTCACGAAGAGCGGCACCAACGACTTCAAGGGCAGCGTGTACTACGTCTGGCGCGACGACCAGCTCGCCGGCAAGCGCTACAACCGAACCTCGGACACCTACTTCGACGCCCCCGCGTTCAAGGAGAGCACGGTCGGCTTCACGCTGGGCGGCCCGATCATCCCCGACAAGCTGTTCTTCTTTGCCAGCTACGAGGAGTTCAAGAGCTCGCGTACCAGCCCCACTTTCGGGCCGATCGGCAGCAGCAACACCAACGTCGGCATCACGCAGGCGGCCATCGACCAGGCCATCGGCATTGCCCGCAACACCTGGGGCTTCGACGCTGGCGCCTCCGCCGTGCCGCAAGGCCTGGAGGTGTCGGTCAAGGACACGCTGCTGAAGCTGGACTGGAACATCAACGACAGCCACCGCGCCAACCTGCGCTACACCAAGACGCAGCAGAACGAACCCAACATCGTCGGCTTTTCTGCCACCGGCCTGGGGCTGAGCAGCTGGTGGTTCAACCAGGCGAAGACCATCGAAGGCGTCGTCGGCCAGTGGTTTGCCGACTGGACACCCGAGATCAGCACCGAGCTCAAGCTCTCGCAGCGCAAGTACGACAGCGCTCCGACGCCGGTGAACGGCGTGCGCCTGCCGGCCATCGCACTGCGCTTTGCCGGCCCCGCAGGCGCCGGCGAGAGCTTCAACACGAACAACCGCTTCCTGAACCTCGGCACCGAGCTCAGCCGCCACTTCAACGTGCTGGGCACGGAAACCACCGACATCTATGCCGGTGCCACCTGGAACCTGGGCAAGCATGAGCTGAAGTTCGGGCTGGACTACGCCAACAACGACGTCTACAACGCCTTCCTGCAAAACGTCAATGGCAACTACACCTTCGCCTGCGAGCTCGGCAGCTACAGCTTCGGCACCGTGACGGCCTGCCCCACCAGCACCGCCACCGGCACCTACACGCCCACCGGGGGTGGTGCGGCACAGAGCATGACGGCGGCCCAGCGCGAACTCACGGTGATGGAGAACTTCACCCGCGGCCTGCCCACCAGCTACACAGTGCAGCTGCCACTGACCGGGCGCACGTTGAACGACGGCGTGGCGACCTGGAGCTACGCCAACACGGGCCTGTTCCTGCAGGACACCTTCAAGCTCAGCGACAAGCTCAACGTCATGTTTGGCGTGCGCGTCGATCAGAGCAGCGTGCCGGACAAGCCCCTGTACAACGCCGCGGCTGCCGCGGCGACGGTAGCCGGCAGCGTGACCGGCCCGGCGAGCGTCACCCGCAATACCGGCGGCTTCGGCATCCGCAACGACGAGGTGCTCGACGGCTCGAATCTCGTGCAGCCGCGTCTGGGCTTCAACTGGAACCTGGGCACGGCCGACAGCCGCATGCAACTGCGCGGTGGCCTGGGCCTGTTCCAGGGCGCCGCCGCCAACGTATGGCTGAGCAACCCGTTCAGCAACACGGGCATGGCCATCGGCAGCTACACCTGCACCACGTTTGCCAATTGCCGCACGGCCAATGCCGGCGGCCAGTTGCTGTTCAACCCCAACCCGTCGGCCCAGCCGGCGCTCGTCGGCACACCGCCGGCACCCAACGTCGACTTCATCTCCAGCAATTTGGAGCAGCCCTCGGTCTGGAAGACCAATCTGGCCTTTGATGCCGAACTGCCGCCGCTGCCCGTGCTCGGGCAACTGACGGTGGGTGCAGAGTGGCTGCACATCAAGAACAAGGCCGGCATCTTCTACCAGCACCTGAACCTGGGTGAGGCCACTGCCACCGGCACCGACGGCCGCCGTCTGTTCTACACGCCGCAGACCTACGCCGGCGCCTGCTGGACCGGTGCAGCCTTCATCACCACGGGCGCCTGCGCGGGCTCGAGAAATCGCGCCCTGAGCAATGCGAGCTTCAACAACGCCATCCTCGCCCGCAAGACGACGTTGGGCTTCAGCGATGCGATCACGCTGTCGATCGGGCAGCCGACGCAAGCGGGTTTCGGCTGGAACCTGGCCTATACCAAGACCACGGCCAAGGAAGTCAGCCCGCTGACCTCGTCGACGTCCAACTCAAACTGGAACGGCAAGAACTCCTTCGACCCCAATGAAGAGGTGCTGCAGAACTCCAACTACCTGATCAAGGACCGCTTCAGCGCCAGCCTGACCTGGTCCAAGGCCTTCATCGGCAACCACCGCAGTTCACTGGGCGTGTTCTACGAGGGTCGCCGCGGCAAGCCCTACAGCTGGACCTACATCAACGACCTGAACGGCGACGGCATCAGCGGCAACGATCTGATGTACATCCCGACCTCCTCGGCCTCGGGTGAGGTGGTGTTCCGCGGCGGCGCGACGGACGAGGCGCGGTTCTGGGACGTCGTCAACGGCAACCCCGCACTGACAGCCGCCAAGGGTGGCGTGGTCGGGCGCAACAACAGCTACGCGCCCTGGGTCAACAACTTCGACGTGCGCCTCAGCCAGGACCTGCCGGGCTTTGCGAAGAGCCACAAGGCGAGCTTCACGCTCGACTTCCTGAACTTCGGCAACCTGCTGAACAAGAAGTGGGGCCGCATCGACGAGATCGGTTTTCCGTCGAACCGCAGCTTCGTCAACTTCAACGGCCTCGAGCCCGGGACCGGCAAGTACATCTACAGCATGGGCTCGGTGGAAGACCTGACGACGCGCCAGGCTTCGGGCGAATCGCAGTGGGCGATTCAGGCCACGCTGCGATACGAGTTCTGATCCTGCCGGACGGGTGGCAACACCCGCATCAGTTGGAAGGGGCCCCGCGGGGCCCCTCTTTCATGGCCCGCCGCGCCGCGTTCAGACGCGCTGCGCCACCCAGCCCGCCACCGAAGCCAACGCCGCCGGCAGCGCCGCAGCATCGGTGCCGCCGGCCATCGCCAGATCGGGCTTGCCGCCGCCCTTGCCGCCGACCTGCAGCGCGACAAAGTTGACCAGTTCGCCGGCCTTGACGCGGCCCGCGGGGTTGGCAAGGACATCGGCCGTCACGCCCGCAGCCAACTGCACCTTGCCGCCCTCCACTGCCGCCAGCACGATGACCGCGGTCTTGAGCTTGTCCTTGAGCTTGTCCAGGGTCTCGCGCAGCGCCTTGGCGTCGGCGCCTTGCAGCACCGCGGCCAGCACCTTGATGCCGCCGACGTCGACCGCCTGCGCCAGCAGATCGTCGCCCTGTGACGACGCGAGCCGGCTCTTGAGCGCGGTGATCTCGCGCTCGAGCGCGCGCACGTGGTCGAGCACCGCCGCGACGCGGCCCGGCACCTCGGCCGGCGTGACCTTGAGCGCGCCGGCCACCTGGCCCAGGCTGCCCTCCACCTGCTGCAGATAGGCCAGCGCATTGCCGCCGGTCACGGCCTCGATGCGGCGAATGCCCGCCGCCACGCCGCCCTCGGCGACGATCTTGAACAGGCCGATGTCGCCGCTGCGCTGCACGTGGGTGCCGCCGCAAAGCTCGCGGCTGCTGCCGATGTCGAGCACGCGCACCTCGTCGCCGTACTTCTCGCCAAACAGCATCATCGCGCCCGACTTTTGCGCCTCGTCGATCGGCAGCACGCGCGCCTGCGTCGCGGCATTGGCCAGGATCTCGGCGTTGACAAGCGCCTCGACCTGCGCCGCCTGCGCGTCGGTGACCGGCGCGTGGTGCGCGAAGTCGAAGCGCGTGCGCTCGGCGTTGACCAGGCTGCCCTTTTGCTGCACATGCGCGCCCAGCACCTCGCGCAGCGCCTTGTGCATCAGATGCGTGGCGCTGTGGTTGCGGATGGTGCGCGCGCGCTGCTCGGCGTCGACCTTTGACACCACCGTGTCGCCGACCTCGATCTCGCCCTCAACGATGCGGCCCTGGTGGCCATGCACCGCGGCCTGCACCTTTACCGTGTCTTCGACGACGACGCGTGCGCGCTGGTTGCGCAGCTCGCCGGTGTCGCCCACCTGGCCGCCACTCTCGGCATAGAAGGGCGTGTGGTCGAGCACGATGACGGCGTCGTCGCCGGCCCGCGCGCGCTGCACCGGGCTGCCGTCGATGTAGATCGCCACCACCTTGCTGTGTTCGCACACCAGGTGTTCGTAGCCGTGGAAGGCGGTGGCTTCGCCCGTGTACTCCAGGCCCGCGGCCATCTTGAACTTGGCGGACGCGCGCGCCTGCTCGCGCTGGCGGTTCATGGCCACGTTGAAGCCGGCGTCGTCCACCGTCACGCCGCGCTCGCGGCAGACGTCGGCGGTCAGGTCGAGCGGGAAGCCGTAGGTGTCGTGCAGCTTGAAGGCGGTATCGCCGTCGATCGACTTCGCACCTCCGGCCAGCGCACTCTCAAGAATTTCCATGCCGTTGGCGATGGTCTGGAAGAAGCGCTCTTCTTCGGCCTTGAGCACCTCGGTGACGCGCGCCATTTCGCGCCGCAACTCGGGATAGGCCTCGCCCATCTCGTCGGCGAGCGGCGCCACGAGCTTGTGGAAGAAGGGCTTGCGCGCACCCAGTTTGTAGCCATGGCGGATGCCGCGGCGCGCGATGCGGCGCAGCACGTAACCGCGGCCCTCGTTGCCGGGGATCACGCCGTCGACCACGGTGAAGGTGCAGGCGCGGATGTGGTCGACGATGACCTTCAGACTGGGGCTGGCGGGGTCGGCGTCGTTGCCGGCGGGCGAGGCGCCGTCCACCGCGCGCTTGGCCGCCACCAGCAGGGGCAGGAAGAGGTCGATCTCGTAGTTGCTGTGCACATGCTGCAGAACGGCAGCCAGGCGCTCCAGGCCCATGCCGGTGTCCACGCTGGGCTTGGGCAGCGCGTGCATCACGCCGTCTTCGCTGCGGTTGAACTGCATGAAGACGTTGTTCCAGATCTCGATGTAGCGGTCGCCGTCTTGCTCGGGGCTGCCCGGCGGGCCGCCCGCCACGTCAGGCCCGTGGTCGAAGAAGATCTCGCTGCACGGGCCGCAGGGGCCGGTGTCGCCCATCATCCAGAAGTTGTCGGAGGCGTAGCGCGCACCCTTGTTGTCGCCGATGCGCACGATGCGCTCGGCCGGCAGCCCGATCACCTTCAGCCAGATGTCGTAGGCCTCGTCGTCTTCGGCGTAGACGGTGGCCCACAGCTTGTCTTTCGGCAGCTTGAAGTTGACGGTGAGCAACTCCCAGGCGAACTGGATGGCGTCGTGCTTGAAGTAGTCACCGAAGCTGAAGTTGCCCAGCATCTCGAAGAAGGTGTGGTGGCGCGCGGTGTAGCCCACGTTGTCGAGGTCGTTGTGCTTGCCGCCGGCGCGAATGCACTTCTGGCTGCTCGCGGCGCGCGCGTAAGGCCGGCGGTCGTTGCCCAGGAAGACGTCCTTGAACTGGTTCATGCCCGCGTTGGTGAACAGCAGCGTGGGGTCGTCGCCAGGCACCACCGGGCTCGAGGCCACGACCGTGTGGCCCTTGGATTCGAAGAACTGGAGGAAGGTGGTGCGGATCTCGGAGGCTTTCATCGGCGGGTCTCGGCTTGGCGGTTCAGGTAGATCGGCACGCCGATGCGGCGCGCCGCATCGGCAAGTAGCTTGTCCTTGGTGGCCAGCGGCAGTCGCTGCTGCAAGGCGGTGTCGAGGTAGCAGGCATCGTAGGCCGTGAGGCCCCAGTCGGCCGCACGCTGGGCCCAGTGGCGGGCATCGCCACCCACGCCGTGCGTGCGCAAGCCCACTTGCGCCAAACGGCCCCAACTCTCGTCGAGCGCCAGCGTCGTGATGCGGCCGGCGCGCAGCGCGCGCGCCAGGATATTGCCCATCTCAAGATGCCACAAAGCAGGCACTTCGGCCTGGGCATGGGCCAGCGAGTGCCAGACGGACAGCGAGTACGCATCCTGCTCGTCTTCGAAGAACGCGCCCAGCGCCACCGAGCAGTCGAGCACGAAGGCCGGCGGCGCGGCCGCACTCAACGCCGGCCCTCGTCGCGCAGGCGCTTCCAGTCCTGGCCCAGGGTACGGCCCGCGGCTGCGCGCAGCAGGGCGTCCACCGCGGACTGGCGCGCAGCGGCATCGGGCAAGTCGGCAGGCATCGGCACGATCTTGGCCACGGGCTTGTTGTGGCGCGTGATGATGACTTCTTCGCCGCGCTCGGCGCGGGCGATAAGTTCCGACAGGTGGGTCTTGGCTTCGAAGAGGCCGATGGATTCCATGGCGGCGACCTGACTGGTTGAATCAACCAGATTCTAGGGCCTTCGCGGCAATCCGATCGGACGCCGCCGCACCGCCCCGGTCATCGCCCCGGCCAGCGCGGCGGGTGCGATCCGGGGGGCATCGAAGGGCGCGCCCAGCCCGCCGTCGACGCCGAGAAGCGGGCCGCGTGGCGCACGGCCGCGAGCCGGCCGAAGCCCGAGTCGGTCTCCTCCATGGCCGCATCGAAGCTGGGCCAGACGGCCTGCGGCCCGGCAGGCACGCGGCCCAGGCTGGTCAGCCAGCGCCCCACCCCGGCCAGCGAAACGCGCACTTGCCAGCTGCCGCCCACGCGCTGCTGCCGGTGCAGTGCGGCCAGGGCACCAAAGGCCAGCAGGAAGCCGGCGCCGTAGTCCAGCGCCGGCAAGCACAGCGCACGCGGCGTGGCGCTGCCAAAGTCCTGGGCTTCGGCGATGCTGATCCCGGTCGCGGCCTGCACCAGCGAATCGAAGCCGCGCCGCGCGGCCCAGGGCCCGCGGTGCCCGTACGCCGAAAGCGACACGCACACGATGCCGGGCCGCAGTCGTGCCAGGTCTTCGGGCCCGAAGCCCAGCGCCGCCAGCGCCCCGGGGCGGTAGCCCTGCAGGAAGACATCGCTCTGGCGCACCAGTTCGTGCAGGGTTTCAACATCGGCCGCGCTGCGCAGATCGAGGTGCGCCGACAGCTTGCCGCGGCTGGTGTCGGCGATGGACTCGATGTTGGGCAGCTGCGGGCTGTTGACCAGCATCACGTCGGCACCGTAGGCCGCCAAGGTGCGGCCCGCCACCGGGCCGGCCAGGATGCGGGTGAGATCGAGCACGCGCAGCCCGCTCAGCGGCCGCCTGTCCGCGTTTGCCGCGGCCAAGGGCGGCGCCGGCGCATCGCCCAGGCGCTCGATGTCCACCAGCGGCAGTGTGGCCAGCGCCTGCGCTTGTGGGTGTTGCTGCCACTCCTGCGGGCTGCGCACCGCGGCCACGACAAGGCCGCGTTCGGCGGCGGCGGCCTCGAAGTCCACCGCCGCCCAGGCTTGCAAGGCCGCCGCCACCGCGTCACGTTCGGTCGATGGGCCCGTCGGCAGGCCCAGCAGTTGGAGCACGCCGTCGCGGTGGTGGGCGAAGTTGGTGTGCAGGCGCACCCAGCCCGGTGTCGTGCCGCCACTGCACGGGTAGAGGCCGGCGAGCTTGTCCCAGACCTCGGGGCTTCGACCGTCCAGCGTGAAGCGGCCGGCGCTCTCCAACGCGGCGTCCGCCGCGTGCACCCTCACCTGCTGTGCCGGCGCGCCGCGCAGGCGCGCGAGCTCGGCCGCCGCGAGCGCCGCGGCGCCCAGACTGACCTGCAGCGCCGTGCCGATCGCAAACGATGACGGCACCACGGGTTCGGCGCCCTCCAGCGTCAGCCGCGCCAGCGCCGCGGCGGGCATCTGCGCCGCAGACCAAAGCTCGGCCAGCGCGGCTGCGGGCTTGACGAGCTCGGTCAAGGCGTCGGGCGTCAAGGCGTGATGACCACCAGCACGCTGCAGGGCGCATGTTCGATCAGGCTCTTCGAGACCGAACCCCGCCACCAGCGCTCGGCCCAGCTCTCCAGGTGCTTGTGGCCGACCACGATGAGCTCGGCCCGTACCGCCTTGGCCGCGCGCACGATCTCGTCGACCGAGTGGCCGGTGACGAGGTCACCCCGCGCCTCGAGCCCGGCGTCGCGCAGCCGGGCCACACCGGCGTCCAGCACCGCCTGGCTGCGTGTGCGCTCTGCCGCTTCGGCCTCGGGGCTGTAGGCCCAGACTTCGACCGGCATCGAGGCCGTCAGCGGCGGCATCACCGCCACCAGATGCAAGCTGGCCTGGCTCCACTGCCCGATTTCCTGGCAGTCGAGCAGCGCCTTCTGTCCCGAGTCTGAGCCGTCGTAGGCCAGCACGATCGTCTTGTACATGGTGTCTTCCTGGCTGCCAGTGCGGTCGCGAGCCTAGCACCGGCCGGCCGCGTAATACAGTCCGTGCCGACACCGCGCCATCGAAAGACCCGCCATGGACATGAAGACTTCCCCCCTCGCGGGCTTGCTCGACGCAGGCCTGCTCAGGACCGACGGGCTGATCAACGGCGAATGGGTGGGCGGCCACGCGCGCTTTGCCGTCACCGACCCCGCCACCGGCTTGGAGTTGGCGCAAGTGGCCAACCTGGGCCCGATCGACGCCGCCGCAGCGATCTCTGCCGCCGAGAAGGCCTGGCCGGCCTGGCGCGCCAAGACCGCCAAGGAGCGTGGCGCGATCCTGATGAAGTGGTTTGCGCTGCTGCACCAGCACGCCGACGACCTGGCCCGCATCATGACCGCCGAGCAAGGCAAGCCACTGGCCGAAGCGCGCGGCGAGGTGGGCTATGGCGCGAGCTTTCTAGAGTGGTTCGCCGAGGAAGGCCGGCGCATCTACGGCGAGACCATCCCCACCACCGACGCCAACAAGCGCTACCTCGTCATCAAGCAGCCGATCGGCGTGTGCGCGGCGATCACGCCGTGGAACTTTCCGATCGCCATGATCACGCGCAAGGTGGCACCGGCGCTGGCCGCGGGCTGTCCGGTGATCATCAAGCCGGCAGAGCAGACGCCGCTCTCGGCGCTGGCCGTGGCCGAACTCGCGCAGCGCGCCGGCATGCCGGCCGGCGTGCTCAACATCCTGTGTGCCGACAGTGACAACAGCATCGCCATCGGCCAGGTGCTGTGCACGTCAGACGTCGTGCGCCACCTGTCGTTCACGGGCTCCACCGAGGTCGGCCGCATCCTGGCGCGGCAGTGCGCGAGCACGGTCAAGAAGCTCAGCCTGGAGCTCGGCGGCAACGC
>JANPMR010000321.1:0-4405 GCA_031427055.1 Rubrivivax sp. | reverse complement strand
AGCGGGCGGGGCGAGGCGGCCTGCCCGGCCACTGGCGAACGCTACCGGCTTGACGGCGACAGCCTCAGCCTTTGCTAACAGCTTGACCATGCAATTCACCGACCTCAAGGCCCAGTACGCCGCGCTCAAGCCGAGCATCGACGCGCGCATCCAGCGCGTGCTGGATCATGGGCAGTACATCCTGGGCCCCGAGGTGGCCGAGCTCGAAGCGCAACTGGCCGCCTTCACCGGCAGCCAGCACTGCATCACCGTGGCCAGCGGCACCGAGGCGCTGCTGATCGCGCTCATGGCGCTCGACCTCAAGCCCGGGGACGAGGTCATCACCACGCCCTTCACCTTTGCCGCCACGGCCGAGATGATCGTGCTGGCGGGCTGCAAGCCGGTGTTCGTGGACATCGAGAGCGACACCTGCAACATCGACGCCGCACTCATCGAGGCCAAGCTGACGCCGCGCACGCGGGCCATCATGCCGGTGAGCCTGTACGGCCAGGTGGCCGACATGGACGAAATCAACGCCGTCGCGGCGCGCCACAGCCTGGCCGTGATCGAAGACGCGGCGCAGAGCTTCGGCGCGCTCTACAAGGGCCGCCGCTCGTGTGCGCTGTCGACCTTCGGCGCCACCAGTTTCTTCCCGAGCAAGCCGCTGGGCTGCTACGGCGACGGCGGCGCACTCTTCACCGACGACGAGCGCCTGGCGCAAGCCGCGCGCGAGATTCGCGTGCACGGCCAGAGCAAGCGCTACACGCATACGCGGGTCGGCGTCGGCGGCCGGCTGGACACGATCCAGGCTGCGGTGCTGCTGGGCAAGATGGAGCGTTTCGAGTGGGAGCTGCAGCGCCGCGCCGAGATGGGCGCGCGCTATGCGCAACTGCTGCAGGGCATCGAGCAAGTCACGGTGCGGCCCGACCGCAATTCGGTGTGGGCGCAGTACACGGTGATGGTCGATCGCCGCGACGAGATCCAGGCCGATCTCAAGGCCGTCGGCGTGCCCACGGCCGTGCACTACCCGTTGCCGCTGAACCGCCAGCCGGCCTATGCCGCGCTGTGCTGCCCTGACTGCTGCCCGGTGAGCGACCGCCTGGCGGCGCGCGTGATGAGCTTGCCGATGAGTGCCGATCTCACCGTGGCCGACCAGGACCGTGTCGCCGCTGCCCTGCTTGCCGCGTCGCGATGACGCCTGGCGCCGGCCACACCGTGCTGCGCGCCAGCCTGGTGTTGCTGGCCGGCGGCGCGGCCGCGCAGGCGCTGCCGCTGCTGCTCGGGCCCTGGCTCACGCGGCTGTACACGCCGGCCGAATTCGGCATCTTCCACCTGCTGGCCGCGGTGGCCGCCAACGTGGCCGTGGTGGCTTGTGCGCGTTACGAGTTCGCGCTGCCGATGGCGCGTGGCGAAGCCGAAGCACGCGCGCTGGGCGCCCTATGCCGTTGGTTGCTGCTCGGCGCAACGCTGCTGGCGGCGCTGGGTGGCCTGACCTGGGCGGCGCTGGCAGGCTTCGCGTGGCCGCTGGGTTTGCCGCTGGGTTTGCCGATGTTGGTGGCGGGTGCCGGGCTGGTGTCACTGGCGACGCTGACGGCCACGCGCGCTCAACGCTACAAGGCACTGGCCGCAGGCCGCGTCGTGCAACATGGGGGCGCGGCCTTGCTGCAGGGTGTGGCCGGCTCGTTGGGCGCCGGACTCTCAGGCCTGGTCGTCGGCGCCGCGGCGTCGGCCTTTGCTGCGGCAGCTCTGTTGTGGACTCGCTTGCCGCGCTGGTGGCAACTGCCGCGTGCCGAACTGGCCGCGGTGGCGCGGCAGCATCGCGACTTCCCGCTACTCAACACGCCGCACGCCTTCGCAGGCGCCCTGCAGGACACGCTGGCGATGGCCCTGATCGCCGCCTGGGAGGGCCCCGCCGCGGCGGGCTTCTGGGGCCTGGCGCTACGCTACCTCAAGGCCCCGGCCACGCTGGTGGGCGGCGCGGTGTCGCAGGCGCTGTACCCGGCGCTGGCATCTGGCGGCGCCACGCTGGCGTCGCGCGCTGCGGTGCGGCGTGTGATGGCCGTGCTGGCGGTGCTGGCGGTGCCGCTGGTGGCCCTGGTGCTGGCTTTCGGGCCGTGGGCCTTCGAGGCTGCGTTCGGTGCGCCTTGGCGCGGCGCAGGCGAACTGGCCCGTGCGCTGGCCGTCTACGTCGGCGTGCACTTTGTGGCCTCGCCGCTGTCGGTGGTCACCATGGCCTGGGGCGCGCAGGCTTGGGCGTTGCGCTTGGCGCTGGTGGGGCAAGTGATGTTCGTGGGCGCGCTGGCGGCCGGCCTGGCGCTGGGCGGGCTCGCGGGCGCCGGTTGGGCGGTCTCGGCGGCGATGCTGCTGTACTTCGGCTGGTTCTTCTGGCGCCTTGCGCGTTGGCCGCTGGCACCGGCTTGACGAGGGGGGCGCAATGAAGGCATCGCTGTGGCGCCGCGCCTGGCAGCCCGTCAAGCGCTTGATCTCGCGCGCCTGGGGCCCACGCGTGGTGGGCGGCTGGGTGCGCGGCGACGGCGTCTATCTGCCCCACACGCGCGTCAGCAACACCAGCTTCTGCTTTGCGCGCGACAAGCTGCAGGTCGAAGACCACGTTTTCATCGGCCACTTCAGCGTGCTCGATGCGACCTACGGCCTGTCGATCGGCGAAGGCACGCAGATCGGCTTCTTCACGGGCATCTTCACGCACTCCAGCCACGTCGCCGTGCGCCTGTACGGGCGCGCCTACGTCGACACGCCTCACAAGGAGGCCTACTTCATCGCGCCGGTGTCGATTGGCCCCTACTGTTTCATCGGTGCCCACGCCACGGTGCTGCCTGGCACCCGGCTGGGCAAGGGCTGCCTGGTGTCGGCCTACAGCCTGGTGGGCGGTGAGTTCGAGGACTTCTCGGTCATCGCCGGCAACCCGGCCAAGCGCGTGGGCGACACGCGGCGCATGGACCGGCCCTACCTGCGACGCCACCCCCAACTGCGCCCGCACTACGACGCGTGGGCGGGCACCGACGGCGCAGCCGCAGACGGTGGCCCGGAAGACGGTGCCAACGGTGCCGACGCGCCGCCAAGCGCGCCGTGAACCAGAGCACGTGATGCGGCTGGCGTTGATCGGTGACGGCCAGAGCCCGCACCTGCTGAAATGGGCGCGCGCACTGGCGGCGGTGGACGTGGATCTGTGGGTGGCGTCCAGCCGCGGTTTCTTGCCCGGGTTCGATGATGTGTTGCCGGTGACGCGGCGGCTGGCGCTGGCCACCACGCCGCGCTTCGAGGGTGGCAATCTGGCGCTACTGCGCACCCTGCCGCGCCTGGCGCACTGGCTGCGCGCAGTGCAACCCGACTGGGTGCACGCGCACTACCTCACCTCGCACGGCACGCTGGCTTGGCTGGCCTTGCGGCTGCTCGGTGCGCCCGGGCGTCTGGCGGGTTCAGCCTGGGGCAGCGACATCCTTGTCACGCCGCTGCGCGGCCCGGCCTGGCGCTGGGTGACGTCACGCGTGCTGCGCGCCTGCGAGCTCACCACCAGCGACTCGCAGGTGATGGCCGCGCGCATGCGCGAGTTGGGCGCGCGCGAGGTGATGGTGTTTCCCTTCGGGCTCGAGACCCTGCCGCCACAGCCCGGCGCCAAGGACGACGGGCTGTTCTTCGCCAATCGCGGCCTGGAGCCGATCTACGCACCGCAGCGCGTGCTGGCGCAGTTTGCCGCGCTGGCCGGCCGCGGCGGCCGTCTGGTGGTGGCCAACGACGGCACCTTGCGTGCCGGGCTGGAGCAGCAGGCAGCGGCGCTGGGCCTGGCCGATCGCATCAGTTTCGTGGGTCGCCTGGACGCGCCGGCACAGGCCGGCTGGTATGCCCGCGCGCGCTGGTACCTGAGCCTGCCGACGAGCGACTCGGTGTCGGTCTCGGTGCTCGAGGCCATGGCCCACGGCTGCGTGCCGATCCTGTCGGACCTGCCGGCCAATCGCGAGTTGGTGCGTGATCGCGACAACGGCCTCATCGTGCCGGATGGCGCCTTGTTGGCCGAGGCGGACCTGGCCGCACTGCGACCGCGCGCCGATGCGCTGGCGGCGGGCAATCACGACTGGGTGCGCCAGCACGCGCTTTTCGCGCCCTCCGTGCAGTGCTTTGTGGCGCGCCTCAGGGCGTGCGCGGCGTGAACATCCTGTACCTCAACCACTACGCCGGCAGCCCCGCGCTGGGCATGGAGTTCCGCCCCTACTACCTGGCGCGCGAGTGGGTGCGGCTGGGGCACCGCGTGCAGATGCTGGCGGCCGAGTTCTCGCACGTGCGGGCACGGCAGCCGCAAGCAGGCGACGAGACGATCGACGGCATCGCCTACCGCTGGTACGCCACGCCGCTGTACCTGGGCAATGGCCTGGGCCGCGTGAAGAACATCGGGGCCTTCCTGCGCGCCGTC
>JANPMR010000320.1:0-2140 GCA_031427055.1 Rubrivivax sp. | reverse complement strand
CTGCTGCGGAATCATGTGGCCGCGCGGGCAGACATAACCGTGGTTGGTCTTGCTCAGCGGGTTGCCGCGCACCCTGACGGCGCGGCCCTCCTGCACGAAGATCTGGATCGCGCACCACTGCGTGCAGCCCTGGCAGGTGCTGGCCACCCAGTCGCCGCTGGCGGGCGCCGAGGGCTTGGCCGCGCGCGGCACGAAGGCGCTGGTGCGCGGCGCGGCATCTGTGCCGGCCGGCCCGGTGGCACAGCCTGTGGCCAGCCAACCGGCGCTGGCGCCGGTGGCCATGATGAAGGTCCGTCTCGTCAGTTTCATGGCGTGCATTCCTCGGTCGCGGATCGCAAATTTTTGTCATCAGGACTTTGCGCGTCCATGAATCTGGAAACTTGATGCAACGCAACGACGCCGCCGATCCGGGTCAATACCTGAACAGATTCATCGGGTATTTCGGTGGGCCGCGCCGCGCCGCGGCGGTGGAACAATCCCGGCCATGAAAGTGTTTGGAATCGCCGGTCACTCCGGCATGGGAAAGACCACGCTGCTCGAACGCCTGGTGCCCGAACTGGGCTCGCGCGGGCTCGCGGTCTCGCTCATCAAGCACAGCCACAAGGCCATCGACATCGACCGGCCGGGCAAGGATTCCTATCGACTGCGTGAGGCCGGCTGCATGGAAGTGCTGTTGCTCGGCAACGACCGCTGGGCTCTGATGCACGAGCTGCGCGGCGCCGCGGAGCCGCCGCTGGAGGAGCTGCTCAAGCACATGCAGCACTGCGACCTGGTGCTGGTCGAGGGCTTCAAGGGCGGCAACTTTCCGAAGCTGGAAGTCTGGCGCGCCGAACTCGGCAAGCCGACGCTGTGGCCAAGCTGGCCTGGCATCGCGGCCATCGCATGTGACGGCCCGACGCCCGAAGCGTGGGGCGCCGCAGCACCACGCTGCATGCGCCTTGACGACACCGCCGTCATTGCTGCCTTTGTCATCGACCATGCGCAGGAGTGGCCGGCGCGCACCGTCTAGCTTGAAGCGCGCCGCTCGCGGCGCAGCCCCCGAGGGTCAGGCGGCAGCCGTGGGCGCAGGCTCGGACAGCGCACCCTGCAGCCCCGCCGCATGCGCCTGCTCGTCCGCGTGGTAACTGCTGCGCACCATCGCGCCCACCGCGGCGTGGCTGAAGCCCATCGCCGCGGCCTCGCGCCCGAACATCGCAAAGGTGTCGGGGTGGACGTAGCGGCGCACCGGCAGGTGGTGGCTGCTGGGCGCCAGGTACTGGCCGATGGTCAGCATGTCGATGCCGTGCGCGCGCATGTCGCGCATGACCTGCAGGATCTCATCGTCGGTCTCGCCCAGGCCGACCATCAGGCCGCTCTTGGTGGGCACGCCCGGCACCTGCTCCTTGAAGCGCTTGAGCAGGTTGAGGCTGAAGGCGTAGTCCGAGCCCGGCCGCGCCTCTTTGTACAGGCGCGGGATGGTCTCGAGGTTGTGGTTCATCACATCCGGCGGCGCGGCCTTCAGGATATCCAGCGCACGGTCCATGCGGCCACGAAAGTCGGGCACCAGGATTTCGATGCGCGTTTGCGGTGAGAGTTCGCGTGTCTTGCGGATGCAGTCGACAAAGTGCGCCGCGCCGCCGTCGCGCAGGTCATCGCGGTCCACGCTGGTGATGACCACGTATTTCAGTTTCAGCGCCGCGATGGTTTGCGCCAACTTGACGGGCTCGTCGGCGTCCAGCGGGTCGGGCCGGCCGTGGCCCACGTCGCAAAACGGGCAGCGCCGGGTGCACTTGTCGCCCATGATCATGAAGGTGGCGGTGCCGCTGCCGAAACACTCGCCGATGTTCGGGCACGAGGCTTCTTCGCACACGGTGTGCAGCTTGTGCTCGCGCAGGAGCTGCTTGATCTCGTAGAAGCGCGTGGTCGGGCTGCCGGCCTTGACGCGAATCCAGTCCGGCTTTTTCAGCACCTCGCCCTGCACCACTTTGACGGGAATGCGCGATAGCTTGGCTGCGGCCTTCTGCTTGGACAGCGGGTTGTAGTCTTCTTGGCTCTGGATGTCGCGGACAACCGGATTGACAGCTTCTGTGGGGTTCATGGTGTATTTCTCTGGAAAATCAGGGTCAGGGCGCCAGGTAGGTGACGAGCTTTTGGCCCAGCA
>JANPMR010000319.1:0-25953 GCA_031427055.1 Rubrivivax sp. | reverse complement strand
GATGGCGGCGCTTGCTTGCGCGATGTGCGCGATGGCCGCGACGGCGCTGGCGCAGCCGAAGGTGGACCTTGGCAAGCGCGAGTTCGAGACCAAGTGCGCGGTGTGCCATGGCCTGGACGCCAAGGGGGGTGGGCCTTACGCCGAACAGCTCAAGAGCCGCCTGCCCGACCTGACGGCACTGGCGCGCAACAACGGTGGCGTGTTTCCGGTCAACCGGACATTCGAAACCATCGAGGGTGCGGGCAAGGGCCACGGCACGCGTGCGATGCCGGTCTGGGGCCTCGACTACACGGTGCAGGCCGCCGAACTCCTGACCGACCTGCCGTACAAGCAGGCGGTGTACGTGCGCACGCGCATCATGTCGCTGCTTGAGTACCTGAACCAGTTGCAGGTGAAGTGATCGCCTCAGGCTTCGCCAGCCGCCGGTCGCGGTGAGTTCGTCGGCGTGAAGGCGTCGGAGAAACAGAACTGCTCGGCCAGCCCGTGGGCGATGAAGTCGGGCACCGCCGCCTCGACCATGCGCACCGAGCCGCAGGCGTAGACCTCGTAGCCGCTCAGGTCGGGGTGATCGGCGAGCAGGGCCTCGTGCACGAAGCCGCGGCGGCCGGGCCATGAGGCATCGTCGTCGGCCTGCGACAGCACCGGCACGAAGCGGAAGTTGGCGTGCTCGCGCTGCCAGCGTTCCAGGGTCTCCAGCAGGTACAGGTCGTGCGCCGTGCGCACGCCCCAGTACAACTGCATCGGCCGGCGCACCCCGCGGCGAAAGGCGTCCTCGAGGATGCTCTTGATCGGCGCAAAGCCGGTCGCGCCGGCCACGAAGAGGATCGGCCGCTCGCTGTCCTGCAAGCTGAAACGCCCCAGCGGCCCCTCGAAATCGAGCACGTCGCCGACCTTCATGCCGTCGAAGACGTGGCTCGTGAAGCGGCCGCCGGAAATCTGCCGCACATGGAGCTCGATCACGTCGGGCGCGGTCGAAGGCGGCTCGTCGGGGTCGGCCGGCGGGTTGGCAAACGAGAAGGCGCGCCGCGCGCCGTCATCGAGCACGATGTTGATGTACTGCCCGGCCACGAAGGGCAGCCGCTCGGCGCCAGGCAGCGCGATGAAGAGCCGCATCAGGTCGGGTGACAGCCGTTCCATCGCGCTGACGCGGCCCTGCCAGCGCCGCGGCGCAGCGACCGTGCTGCCGGCCAGCGTGGCGACGCCTTCGACCTCGAGCTCGACGTCCTCCAGCGCCACCGCGCAGCACATCAGCGCCTGGCCGCGCGAGCGCATCGCCGGCGTCAGCGCGGCGGCCTGGAACGGGCCCGGCTCGACGCGGCCATGGAGCACCGTGCAGACGCACAGGCCGCAAGCTCCGGAGCGGCAGTCGTAGGGCAGCGCCAGACCGGCGCGCAGGCCGGCCTCGAGCAGGGTCTCGCCGCGGCGCGCGCCGATGCGGGCCGGGCCGGGGTGCAGCGTGAGCTGGCGCAGCTGCCGGTCGCCGCGCCGCGGCGGCAGCCAGGGCAGCGCGAGCAGCAGCAGCGTCGCGCCGCCCACCAGGCCCCACACGGCGCCCAGCGGCCAGACGTAGAGCAAGGGGAATATCGAGAGCAGGAACCAGTCGAGAGCCAGCACGGCCGGTGCGCTGTGCAGATCGGCCGGCCCCTGGCTGGCCACCGGTGTGGCCAGTGCCAGCACGAGCAGCGTCAATACCAGCGCCGCGGCGATCGGCCGCGGCGGCTGCGTGCTCGCCTTGGGCACGCGCTGCACATGCACCCACATCACCAGCAGCATGACCAGCGGCACGCCGATGTGGATGAAGACGAGCAGCGAGAACAGGCGGTCGCTGACATGCTCGGGCAGGATGAAGTTGCGGATCAGCGTGCCGCCGAAGCCGGGCAGCCAGTCCAGCCACTCGAAGCTGGCCTGGGTGACGAACTGCGCCAGGCGGTCCCAGGGCAGCATGTAGCCGTTGACGCCGGCCACGTAGGCCAGCCAGATGAGTGCCACGCCGCTGACCCACGAGAACCAGCGAAAGCCGCGCAGCCGGTCGAAGGCGAAGTAGCGCAGGCCGTGGATCAGCATCGTCAGCACCAGTGCGTCCGAGGCGTGGCGGTGCACCGTGCGCAGCACGCCACCGGCGCCCCACAGCGCCGCCCCGAGCGCCGCCATCGAGCGGTGGGCGCCGGCGACGCTGGTGTCGAAGAAGGCGTAGAGCACGAGCCCGGTCGCGCCGACCACCCAGAACAGGAAGAAGCTGATGGCACCCAGGTGGTACAGCGGGTTGAGACGGTCGCCGAAGGCGCGGTTGAAGAGGGCCTCGGCGCCCATGAAGGCGGCACGCAGCGCGCGCTGCAACAACGCGATCATCGCGTTGGCTCCGTGATCGCGATCATCGTGCGGCCGTCAGGTCCTGCCGGCGCATCGCGCGGGCCACCACCACCACGAAGAGCAGCCCGCCGCCGATCGCGAGCAGGCCGCCCAGGCCCATCAGGCCCATGCCGGCGATCTCGCCGCTGCTGCGCAGCACCTGCTCGGCGCCGGCCACCTTGCGCTGCACGCCGTAGCCGCCCGACCACACCAGGCCGACGATATGCAGCAGCTGCCCCACCCCGTACAGCCAGGGTTGCAGCACGGCCAAGCGGCCGCTCGGCGCGCGATAGCCCAGTTGCGGCAACAGGTGGTAGACCAGTCCCATCAGCGCCAGCGTCACACCGACGATGCAGCCGTGGTAGTGGGCCGGGATCTTGACGTTGCTGCCGTGGATAGCCAGGCCGATCACGCCGCCGGCCACGAACAGCAGCATCGACGCCAGCAGCGCCGCGCGCAGCGGCCGCTGCAGCGGCCCCAGGCCACGCACCGAGGCCACAGCGAGCAGCACCGCCAGCGCCAGCGGCGCGATGGCCAGGCCGCCGCCGAAGCGCATGCCCCAGGTGTGCATGTCGCGGTGCTCGACCGTGCTCACGTCGTGCATCAGATAGGCCAGCGGCGTGCCGAAAACGCCGACCAGCGCCAGCGCAAACAGCAGCAGCACGATGCGCGGGCTCAGGGGGATGCGGCCGCCGCAGGCCTGCGCCAGCGCCAGCCAGGCCACCAGCATCAGCAGCGTCCAGGTGAACTGCAGCGCATGGCCGCCGCCCCAGAACAGGATCTCGTAATAGGCCTTGGCCGGCAGCGAGCTCGGCACGACGGCCAGCGCCCAGGCGAAGGCCAGCAGGGCCACGCCGGTGGCCACCACGCTGGCGTGCAGGCCGAAGCGCAGCGCGCCAGCGCCATCCACCGCCGCGCCCACCGGTGCCGCGCGCGCCAGGCTCAGCAGCACGAGCCCCAGCGTGCCCAGGCCGAAGAGGCCCACCGCGGCGCGGAAGGTGGCGCTGTCGAGCATGGGGATGTAGTTGGCCATCACCGCCTGGCCGGGGTCGACGAAGGCGGCCAGGGCCATGCCCAGCGCGCCCAGGCCGCACAGCAGCAGCGGCAGCCGGGTCAGCGCGTTGCCCAGAGGCGTGCGCGCGGGGCGCGCGTTCAGGCTCCACAACAGGCCGGCGATGGCCACAAACCAGACCAGCACCGAGAGGTCGACGTGCACGACCAGCGCGACGCGAAAGAAGTCACCCGCCGGCAGCCAGGCATTGATGCCCGGCGTGCGTGCCAGCACCAGCAGCACCGAGAAGAGGCCCGAGCCCACCAGCGCGGCCAGCGCGAGCAGCAGCCATGAGCGTGCCAGCGCGCGCTGGCCGGTGGCCACGACGGGCAGCGTGTAGTCGGCCGGGCTGGACGCGGTGATGGCCCTGTGCCGAACGCCCGGCGCACTATCCGGCGCGTGGCGTGGCGGCGGCAAGCCGCCCTCGTCGAACGAGGTGATCGTGTTCATTGCAGCGTGATGCCGCCCTTGCCGGCGTCGAAGTCGATGACCAGCACCTGGCCCGGCGCCAGCGTCACGGTGGCCTCGTGACGGTAGGCGGCGTCGCGGGCGCGCACGTCGTCCGACAGACGCACGGCGATGCGGTGTTCGCCGGCGGGCACGACCAGGCGTTCGTAGACCGCCGAGGCGCCGTCCTTGGCGATGCCGGTGGGCGGCGCGGTGCGTTTGAGCACGGTGGTGCCGTCGAGGTCGACTTCCACCGTCAGCGGCGAGCGTTCGCGCGGGCACGAGGTCGGCGCGCGCATGTTCGGCGGCAGCTTGGCCAGTTCGGCAGCGCCCAGCGTGCGGCAATCGCCCACCGGCTTGCCGACGCGCGTGAAGCTCAGCTTGAGCAGGGCCTGGTCGGCGGCCAGATGGCGGTAGGGCGGCCATTGCGAGAAGACGCCGATGGCGAGCGCGAACAGGCCGTAGAGCAACACCTGCCCGATCCAGGCGCGGGGCCCGAGCGGCGGCGCGGTGCGCGAGAGGGTGTCAGGCATGGTGCAAGCGATTCAGCACATCGATTTCCGGGGCCAGTGGCTGCACGCGCCGACGCAAGTTCTCGAGGCCGGATGCGAGCAGCGCTTCGTCGCCCGGGCCGGCGAAGACGAGCTCGATCCGGGCTGGCGCGACGCTGTCGCGCAGGTGCGGCTCGCGCAGGCCCGCCAGGCGCTCGGCGGTCCAGCGTTCGCCGAGGCGGAACTCGCAGCCGCCTTCGCGACAGGCCGCCACCAGCACGCCGGCGGCGCCGTCGCGCAGCGCGTACTCGACGAAGGACGGCGGCAACTGCGCCGTGCACAGCAGGCTGAATGCACTCACGTCGCTGGTGCTCAGCCCGGTACAGCGCGCGCCGTGATCGCATCCGAAGAGCACCAGCGGCCGCGCCGAACGCGAGGCGGCCAGAGCGGCCTGCAGCCGCTGGCGCAGGTCGCCGATGCCGAGTTGCGGCATGTCGATGCCGGTGACGAGCGCGGCCGCGCTGCGAAACGGCGTCGATGACGGGCAGGCGCCGGCGCAGATGCCGCAGCCGGCGCACAGGTCGGCGTCCACCTGCGCCAGGCTGGCGCCGGTGCGCTGCTTGGGATGCGGCACCATCGTGATCGCGGCATAAGGGCAATCCGCGAAGCAGCGCCTGCAGCCGTTGCAGTTGGCGGCGTCGACCACCGCCACCGCGGCGCGCGCCGGCTGCGGCAGGAAGGGCAGGGCGAACAGCAGCAGGGCGCCGCCGGCCACCGCGGCCCACACGAAGACCGCCGACGTGGCGTCGGTGAGCGGGTGCACGAACAGCACGATCCAGTCCAGCCGCAACACCGCGGGCACGCGGTCCAGCGCCGCCGGTGCGTGGCTGACCACCGGCCAGGCCAGTGCCAGCAAGGCCAGCGTGGCGACGATGCCCAGGGCCAGCGCGCGCGGCGGCATGACGGCGGCGCGCGTGATGCGCTGGATGTGGAACCACAGAGCGAACAGCAGCAGCAGCGGCACGCCGATGTGGACGAAGACGAAGAGCGAGAAGAGGCGGTCACTCACCGCATCGGCGCCCAGGAAGTTGCGTGCCAGCGGCGAGGCCAGCAACGGCAGCGCATCCAGCCACTCCAGCGTGGCGATGGCCGAGAACTGGCCGAGCGCATCCCAGTTGATCCAGAAGCCCACGATCCCGGCGGTGAAGACGAAGCCGATCAGCGGCACGCCGGTCAGCCAGTGAAAGCGCCGAAAGCCGCGCGCGTGGCCGTGCAGCCACTCGCGCAGCAGGTGCAGCGCCATCGCCAACACCAACAGGTCGGCGGCATAGCGGTGGAGGCCGCGCAGCAGCCGGCCCAGGCCGAGCGGCGCGCGCGACAGCGCGTCGATCGAGCGCCAGGCGCCGGCCACCGAGGTGTCGATGACGATGAACAACACCACGCCGCTGGCGCCCAGCAGCCACAAGGCCAGGAAGCCGATCGCGCCCAGGTGGCGCAGCGGGTTCAGGCGCGAGCCGAAGGCGGCGTCGAAGCGCCGCTCGAGCGCGCGCCAGGCCCTCAGGCCGTGCTGCCGGAGGTCTGTGTCGGGCTTGTGCATGATCGCCTGCGGGCACGCCGTTGGTCGCGCCATTCGAGCAGCCCGTACAGCGCGACGCTGAAGAAGAACAGTGCGCCGCCGATGAGCTCGAGGATCAGCTTGAAGTCGTAGCGGTACTCGCCCGTCTCGGGGTCGTACACCGTGCACAGGATGCGCACGCGCTCGACCACCGCGGCGAGCGTGGAGCTCGCCACCGGCGGTGCGCCGAGCAGCAACTCGCGCAGTGGCGCGCCCAGCTGGTCGGCGCGCAGGCGCTCGCCATAGACCTGGGCATGGATGCGGCCCGCGGCGTCGACCACGGTCACGCCCAGCACATGGTCGAAGCCCGCGGGCGTGGCCACGTAGCTGAAGCCGAAGGCCTGCGTGAGCGCCTCGACGCTCTCGCGCGGCGGGCTCAGGAATTCCCAGTTGCGGCGCTCGATGCGGTGCTGGCGCGCAAAGGAGCGCATCGCATCGGGTGAGTCGAAGGGCTGGTTGAAGCCGATGGTGACGACCGTGAACTGGTTCTCCCCGAGCATGCGGTCGAGCCCCTGAACGGCATCGAACAGCGCGCGCGTCTGGGCCGGGCAGACCTGGAAGCAGCCGGTGTAGATAAAGCTCACGAGCAGCGGTTTGCCGCGGTAGGCGGACAGGCGCACGGCTTGGCCGTTGCGGTCGAGCAGGACCATCTCGGGCAGGGGCCGCCCGATGGCGTCCTGCGCCGCGCGCACGGCCTCGCGCTCGTCGAGCGAGGGCACGACGCCGTTGGCGGCGCTGGCCGGTAATGGCGCGAAGACGGTGAAGAGGGCGAGTGCCGCGACGAGCTTGGCGCGCCGGATCAGCCCGCCGCGGCGGCTTGCCGGCATTGGCGCCGTGCGCGTGCCGGGTTCATCAGCGCAACGCAGCATCGATGACCACCGCGGCCAGCAGCGCGCTGAGCTGCACCATCGAGGCGAAGAACGCCGCCATCGCCGTCTGGCGGCCGGGCTGGCGCGCCAGCGCATGCGTCTTGCGCAGGAAGTGCGCGCCGCCGACGGCCGCACCCGCGAGGGTGATCCATCCGGCGCCGAAGAGCACGGGCAACAGCGACACCGCCACCAGCAACACGGCGCTGCCGTGCACGATGCGCGCGGCGTGCGCCGCGCCCACCACCACCGGCAGCATCGGCACGCCCGCGGCCGCGTACTGCGCCTCGTTGGCGATGGCCAGGCTCCAGAAATGCGGCGGTGTCCACAGGAACAGCACGGTCGCCAGCAGCAGGGCCAGCGGGCCGATCTGCGGGTTCGCTGCGCCAGCACCGGCGAGCACGGCGAAGCTGCCGGCGAGGCCGCCGATGACGATGTTCCAGGGCGTGCGCCGTTTCAGCCACAAGGTGTAGACGCCGGCGTAGGTGAGGGCGCCGGCGAGCACAAAGCCGGCGGCGGCGAGGTTGACGACCCAGGCCGCCATCGTCACCGCCACCACCAGCAGTGCGGCGATGGCCGTCAGCCAGCCGCCGCTTCGTGGCAGCGCGCCACTGGCGAAGGCGCGGTTGCGCGTGCGCACCATCAGGCGGTCGCTGTCGGCCTCGATGAACTGGTTGAAGGCACCCGCACTGGCCGAGGCCAGCAGCACCGACAGCGCGAGCACGAGTATCTGCATGGGTGTGGCCGACCCACTGGGCACGATGAAGTAGCCGCCCAGCGCGGTGGCCATGATGAGCACGCTGATGCGCAGCTTGAAGACACCGAGCACGGTGCGCCAGTCGGCGCTGGCCGGGGCCAGGGCCGGCGACTGGGGCGCGACAGGCTGGGGGCTGTGGCTCATCGCGGGTCTCCCGGAGTCTTTGCCTGTCGCGTCAATGAAGGGCCGTGGCGCCGGTTCCGTTCAGCTCAGTCCCCACAAGGTGGAGAGGTACTTCCAGTTGATGAAGTAGTACAGCACGAAGGCCATCAGGAAGACCATGGCGAGCACGAAGGTGCCCGGCGCTGCGAAGCCGATCGAGCCGTAGCTTTGCGCGACGACGGTCGGCGCGGTGCGCGGAATCGGCGTGAACCGGGCGCTCGCCGGGCCGCCTTCGAGCTTGCGCCCCCACAGCAGCGAACCCACCGTGATGTAGATGAAGATCGCGCCGCCGGCGATCGCCGCCACGCCGGCCAGGCCCACCAGCGCCATCATCAGGTAGGCCGCGCCGGGCCATTCGTAGGCCAGCGCCGCGCCCTGGAAGGCCATGTCCCAGTGCCGGCGCGAGACGCCCAGCGTGCCCGCGCCCATCATCACCAGGCAGAAGAAGTACATCGAGAAGCCGAACAGGTAGGGCTGCCAGCGCGCCAGCACCGGGTTGATCATCTCGCGGCGGAACAGCACCGGGATCAGGTAGTAGGTCAGCGCCATGAAGGTCAGCGTCGTGCCCACCACCACCGTGGCGTGGAAGTGCCCCGGCACGTAGATGGTGTTGTGGATGATCATGTTCAGCTGCTCGGTGCCCATCATGACGCCCGAGATGCCGCCCAGGAAGCCGAAACCGATGAGCGAGATGAACACGCCCGAGAAGGTCGGGTTGCTCCAGGGCGCCTTGCGCAGCCACTCGAACAGGCCCTTCGTGTAACCCTTCTGGCGCTGCGCGACTTCCATCGCGCCGGGGATCGTCAGCCCGTGCAGCATCGACGCGAGCACCGCGAAATACATGAAGTAGCTGGTGTTGACGACCTTCCAGCCGGTCGACAGCCCCGGGTCGGCCAGGAGGTGGTGGGCGCTGGCCAGTTGCAGGAACAGGATGTAGAGCAAGAAGGCGGTGCGGCTGACGCGCTCGCTCATCGGCTTGGCGCCGAAGGCGATGGCCGCCACCAGATACCACACCGAGATGTGCGCCGCGACGTTGATCTGCTGCGACGAGTGGCCGAAGGCCCACCAGATGGTGCGGTAGACCAGCGGGTCGATCTCCTTGACCACGCCCAGCGACATCAGCCAGGTCGGGATCAGGATGATGGCGCCGGAGGTGATCGTGAACACCGCGATGATGGCCGCGGTGATGGCGCCGAAGGTGACCAGCGGCACCGAGCCCTGGTAGGTCTTCTCGCGCTTGGCCACCACCAGGGTGCCGAAGAAGACGAAGACGGCGACCAGCGCACCCACCGCGAAGAGGATCAGGCCGAGGTAGAAATTCGGCTCGGCCATCATCGGCACGTACGAGGTCATCATCACGCTGGACGCGCCGCGGAACACCGCGATGTTGTTGACCACCGAGCCGATGAGCATGAGCGCAAATGCCAGCCAGGCCAGGCGCGGCGTGGCGATTCGACAGCGCAGCAGCGTCGAGGCGCAGAAGTAGAGCACCGCGATCTCGAAGAAGATGATCCAGAAGATCAGCATGTCGATGCCGTGCGCCGTGAGCACCATGTAGAAGGTGTCGGCCTCGAGCCAGCGCACGGCCGGCCAGCGCGTGAGCACGACGCCGATGGCGAGGATGCCGCCGATCAGCAGCCAGACCACGCCGACGAAGGCGTTCGCCTTCATCAGCCACTCGGCCTGGTGTTCGAATTGCAGGCCCGAGCGCGGGCAGGTGCGATAACTCGTTGCGTTGCTCATCGCCCGCTCCTCACTTGACGTAGATGCGGCCGACCATCTTGTGATGGCCAATGCCGCAGTATTCGTTGCACACCACCGAGTAGGTGCCCGACTGATTGGGCGTCACGGTGACCACGTGCTCGAAGCCGGGCACGATCTGGATGTTGATGTTGGCCGGCTGCAGCGAAAAGCCGTGGTTGTAGTCCATCGAGGTCAGGTGCAGCCTGTAGGTCTTGCCCTTCTCGAGCTCCAAGATGGGATAGAAGCTCCACAGCCGCGCGATCAGGTAGACATCGCTGCCCGCCGGCGGCGCGACCACGGGCGTCTTCTCGTCGGTCTCGGTGCGCACCGTGTACTTGTCGACCATGAGCTGCGTCTTGGCCGTGAACATCTCGGTCGTCGTGCGGTAGGTCTCGGTGGACAGGTTCTGCTTGCCCCAGATGTGCCAGCCGACCATCATGAAGAACATGATCAGGCACCACGTCAGGGCGATGACGATCCAGGTGCCCTCGACACGGTCGATCGGGTGCTTGTACCAAAGGCGTTCTGCGGGGGGGAGGATGGCGCTCATGGGGGTCTCCCGGCCTACTTGGCCATCGGCAGCGTGAGGATGTCGACCACGCCCCAGACGGTGTAGACCATCATCGGCACGAAGACGCCCAGGAACAGCAGGATGAACGGGTTGTCGAGCAACTGCTGCATCCACGGCACCGGGGCGTTGTCGTCGTCGTGCGATTGCGATGTGCTCATGAGGGTCTCCTTCGGTTTGTCGCGGCGGCCTAGACGACGCTGCAGGGTCGAGTGGCCCGGCTCGGGCCGGCCGTTGGCAGCGCCGGCGCATTCTGTGACGCGCATGCCGCGCCGGAAAATGACCCAAGTCAAGGAGATCGCCATTGGCCGGTGCCGTGCGCGACACGCGCCTTGCGCGCCGCGGCGTGCCGCTGATTCGCGCTTACGATGAATTGCCAGCCCACGCCAAGCCGATGACTGAAGACCGCCGCCTCGTCACCCTGCGCCGGCTGGCGTGGCTGTGTGTGCTGCTCATGTTCGTCGTCACCAGCGCCAGTGCGTGGTTGCGGCTGGCCCAGCCGCGGCCGGGCTGCTTCGACTGGCCGGCGTGCCGCAGTGCGGATCGCCCCACCGCGGCGGCCGTCGTGACCGCGGTGATTGGCGAGCCGCGGGTGCTGGCGCTGGTGCGAGGCGTCCACCGCGTGGCGGCCACGGCGGTGTTGGTGCTGGTGATCGCCGCGCTGGCGTTGGCGCGGCCGCCGCGCCAGGTGGCCGCTGGTCGCTTGGCACTTGCGCTGCTGGTGCTGGCGCTTGCCCTGTCCGTGCTGGGCATCATCACCCCGGGCTCGCGGGCCAGTGGCGTGCTGCTGGGCAACTTGCTGGGCGGGCTGCTGATGCTGGCCTTGAGCTGGCGCCTGGCCGGGCAGCTGAGCGGCCAGCCCGGCTCGAATCCGCGGCTTGTGCCTTGGGCGTTTATGGGCGCCAGCCTGTGGGCCGCGCAGGCCGCGCTCGGCGCCTTGTCGGGCACGGGCGGTTCGGATGCCTTGCCGGTCGCGCATCTGAGCCTGGCGCTGCTGGCCGGCAGTTGTGCCGCGGGCGTGGGCTGGGCGGCGCGTCGCCAAGGCCGTCGCCGCGAAGGAACGGGCCTGCTGGTGTTGACGGGGCTGCAGTTCCTGCTCGGTGCGGGTGCGGCCGGGTCGGCGGCTGCACCCGCCATCGTGCTGATGCACAACGTCGGCGCGGCACTCGGGCTGGCCTTGTTGCTGGGGCTTGCCACGCGGCCGCCGATCGATGCGATGCGCTGACGGCCCTGGACCGACGCTGTCGTCAGGCCGCCGGCAACCAGCCGACGCCGTGCGGCTCGGTGGCCGCCGGCAGCGGCCAGATGCGCAGTACGCCGCGGCTGCCGTCGAGCAGCAGGATCGCCGGCGGATCGGCTCGCAGCGCCAGCAGCCTTGATCCGCGCGGCTCGCCGCGCACGGCGACCAAGGGCCCTGCCACGCTGTCCACGCGTTGCCAGACGGTGGCCGACTCGTCACGCAGGACGTACAGGGCCGCGGTGGCGGGCTCACCCACCAAGGCCCACACAGCGCCCGCGACGGCCTGCAACTGGCGCACCGGCCCGGGCAGCGTGTGCACGGCCGTCGGCACCCAGCGCGCGGTGTCGAAGACATGGACGTCATGGCCGGCCGGCAGCCACCACTCGATCGGGCCGCGCCCGTGCGGGGCGACGCGCAGCGCGGCGCCGGCCGGGTTCGCGGCGTCGACGCGCAACGCGGCAATGCGCCGGCGCACGTCGAGGTGCGCGATGATGAGCTCGCGGTCCTGCAGCCCGGCCAGCCAGGGCACCCGGGCGTCGGCAAAGCTGAACGCCGGCATCGGCCGCCCCAGCGGCGAGCGGCGCACGCCCAGGTAGCCGGGCTGCGCGATGGCCTCGGACATGCGGTAGTCGTGCACCAGGCCGTCGAAGATCGGCGCCGCCTCCGGGTCGAGCGAGATCTCCCACACCTCACCCAGCGCCGGCCAGGCGGCGACGAAACTGCGTCGCTGCGGCAGCGCGAACAGCGCGGTGGCGGTGCCCCGAAACCTGCGTTGCAGGTCGCTGCCGTCGAAGGCCTTGGCGAGCTCGCCACGTTGATTGAGAAGGCTCAACCGCTCACCGTGCGCCGCCAGCACCCAGCGCCCGTCGGCGCTGGCGCTCAGGGCCTGCGCGGGCGCGCCGAGACTGACCGTGCAGCGCAGCTGCCAGGGCCCGCCGCCGGCCTGTTGCCAGCAGCGCAGCGCGCCGTCCGCGTTGACCAGCCACAGGCCCTGCGCCGTGGCGACAGGATCGATGCCCGCTGCCAACCGGTCGGGCAGGCCGTGCAGCGCGCCGACGTCGGCGGCGATCCAGCATCCGCCGGGCCCCCAGGCCAGCACGCCCCCGCTCGGTGGCTCGGCGGCGCGGGCGATGCCGGTCGCGCCCGGCCCGCCCCGCGCCCAGGCCAGGGCGCTCAGCGCCGCCCGGCGTCTCATCTCATCCGACCCGATGCCCAGGCGCCGATCGAGTCGCCCAGGCTCTCGGCACTACTGTTTCAGGATCCACTCCACGGCCGCCTTGAGATCGGCATCCGAGATCTTGTCGGGCGTGTTGGGCGGCATCGGGATCGGGCCGAAGACGCCCTTGCCGCCGCTGCGCGCTTTGGACATCAAATTGGTCACCGCGGTCGCCTGGCCCTTGTACTTGGCGGCAATCTCCTTGTACGACGGGCCGACGATCTTCTTGTCCTTGGTGTGGCACGCGGTGCAGCCGGCCTTGGTCATGGCGGCTTCGGGGGCGGCCTGGGCGTGGGCCGTGACTTGCGCCCCGAGCGCCAGGGCGGCGAGGGCGAAGGTGGCGATCAATGTGCGCATGGGGCGACTCCTGGGTGATGTGATCGGGCGTCAGTAGACGTCGTGCTGCGTGTTGTACACGTTGAAGTGGCCGGTTGGCGTGATCAGGCGCGGATCCTTGATCACGGCCTTGAGCTTGAGCGTCTTGTCGTCCACCACCACCAGCGCGCTCTGCTTGTTCTTGGCCGACCAGACCGCGAACCAGACCTCGTCGCCGGCCTTGTTGAACTCGGGTTGCACGACGCGCTTGGCGCCGTCGTCGGCCAGCCCCGCCCACTGCGCGATCGGCAGCACGGTGTAGCCCTTGTCGAGGTTCTTGATGTCGTACACGGCCACCGACTGCGAGATGGCCGCATCGGGGTTCAGCGGCGTGTCGGAGTACAGGTGCTGGCTCTTCGGATGGCTCTTGATGAACAGCGCACCGCCGCCCTGGCCCTTGAGCTCGGCGACCTTCTTGAACGCGTATTGCTTGTTCTTGACCGGGTCGGTGCCGATCAGCGCGATCGTCTCGTCGCCCAGGTGCCCGGTGGCCCACACCGGCCCGAACTTCGGATGGATGAAGTTGGCGCCGCGGCCCGGGTGCGGGATCTTGCCGACTTCGATGATGGCGGCGAGCTTGCCTTCCTTGGCGTCGATGACCGAGATCTTGTTGCTCTGGTTGGCCGCGACCATGAAGTAGCGCTTGCTCGAGTCCCAGCCGCCGTCGTGCAGGAAGGGGGCCGAGCCGATCTCGGTGACCTTCAAGGCCTCGATGTTGGAGTAGTCGACCATCAGCGTCTTGCCGGTCTCCTTGACGTTGACCACGAACTCGGGCTTGAAGTGGCTGGCCACGATCGCCGCCACGCGCGGCTCGGGGTGGTATTCCTGCGTGCCGACGACCATGCCGCGCGTGCTGACGATCTTCAGCGGCTCCAGCGTGTCGCCCTTCATGATCACGAACTGCGGCGGCCAGTAGGCGCCGGCGATGGCCAGCTTGTCGGTGAAGTCGCCCTCCTTGCCCTTGTACTTGCTGGTATCCACCGAGCGCGCCTCGAGGCCGATGCGCACCTCGGCCACGTTATCGGGCATGGGCATCCAGAGGTCGATCATGTTGATCTTGGCATCGCGCCCGATCACGAACAGGAAGCGCCCCGAGGCCGAGGTGCGCGTGATGTGCACCGCGTAGCCGGTCTTGACGATATTGATGATTCTCTTGGTGTCACCGTCGATCAGCGCCACCTCGCCGGTGTCGCGCAGCGTGGTCGAGAAGATGTTTTCGATGTTGTAGCTGTTCATCTTCTTCGTCGGCCGCTGCGCCGGCGGCACGATGAGCTTCCAGGTCGCCTTCATCTGCGCCATGCCGAACTCGGGCGGCACCGGCGCGTCCTGCTGGATGTAGCGCGCCATCACGTCGACGGTCTTTTCGTCCATCTCGCCCGAGGTCAGCCAGTTCGGCATGCCGGCCGCCGAGCCGTAGGCGATGAAGACCTTGAGGTACTCGGTGCCCTTGCCGATGGTCAGGTCGGGGGTCAGCGCCTTGCCGGTGGCGCCCTTGCGCAGCACGCCGTGGCAGCCGGCGCAGCGCTCGAAGTAGGTCTTGCGGCCGAGCTCGAACTCGGCCAGCGTCATCGGCGGCGCCTTCGGGTTGGCGCTCTGGTACATCGCCACGTCGCCCAGCGGCGAGGTGCCGGCCTGATAGTTCATCTCGGCCGGGCTGACCGGTTTCTTGTCCTGCGCATGCGCCGCAAACGGCACCGCGTTGAGTAGCAGCGCCGCCAGCGGGGCCATTCGGGCAAGGGACTTCAAGCTCGTCTTCATGTGACTTCCTTCGACGTGGGTTCGCGGTGGTGCATGGGGAGCGGAGATAGACCGCAGTGATCGTCGCGCGGGCCGCGGGGCGTTTCCTTGAACTGGTTTAAGCGCAAGAGGCGAAGGTCGGTTTGCGCACACCCGCTTGATCGAACGCAGACGGCCGCCGCAATTCGCGATCGCCCACGCGCAAAGCAGAAGCAGTTCAAGGACTCGCGGCTCCGGCCCGGGGATGCTGCCCGGCATGGTCGTGAACACATCCAACACCTGGCTGGCGGCACTGGCCGTGGCCGCTGCGGGGGCCGCCGGTGCGGCCGAACTGGAGCAGAGCGTGGTCGTCACCGCGACGCGCCACGCGATGCTGGAAACCGCCGCGCCGGCGGCGATGAGCGTGGTGACGCGGCGCCAGATCGAGGACCGCGGTGCCGACAACCTGCTGGAGGCCCTGCGCGGCGAGGCCGGCGTCAGCCTGCAGGGCCGCGCGATCGGCGGCCGCAAGGTGCTCAGCCTGCGCGGCATGGACAGCAAGCACACGTTGTTCCTCGTCGACGGACGGCGCGTCGGCGCCAGCGACGGGGTCATCGGGCATTCGGACTTCCAGTACGACTGGATCGCCGTGGAGGACATCGAACGCATCGAGGTCGCGCGCGGCCCGCTGTCGGTGCTCTATGGTTCCGAGGCGATGGGCGGCGTCGTCAACGTCATCACGCGCCAGAGCGGCGAGCAGTGGCAGCTGGGCGCCACCGTCGAGGGTGCCGTGGCCGAAGGCCAGCGCGGCGGCGACGGCCAGCGCCTGGCGCTGCGCGGCGACGGACCGCTGGGCGCAGGCCTGCTGCTGCGTGTCGGCGCCGCGGCCACGCGCCTGGATGCGCTGGCCTCGGCAACGGACGCGCGCCTGTCGGAGCAGGAAGGCCGCGACAAGGACGACTTCTGGCTGGGCCTGGGCTGGCGCGGCGCGAGCGGCCAGCGCGTGGACTTCGAGCATCGCGCCGGCCGCGAGGCGCGTTCGGCCGGCGCCCGCGAGCGCAGCGGCCGTCGCCGCCATCACGAGACCTTCAACGACATCGAGCGCGCCCTCACGTCGCTGGGCTGGGAGACCGAGTGGGCCGCCACGGGCGAGCTGCCGGCGGGGTCCAGCCAGCTGCGCGTCCATCGTGCCCGCGTCGAGGTCGAGAACCGGCGCACCGAAGGGGTGACGGTCAACCCGCCGCAGCAAATCGAGGATCGCGTGCTCGAGGGCCAGACGCGGCTGAGGCTGGGTGCGCATGGCCTGACCGGCGGCTTCGAGGCCCGCCACGAGTCGCTGATGGACCCCGGCCTGCCCGGCGGTGAATCGGTGTCACCGAGCCGCGCGCTCTTCGTGCAGGACGAACTCGCCGTGGCGCGGGCGTTCAAGCTCACGCTCGGCCTGCGTCACGACCGCTACCCGCTGTTCGGCAGCGAGTGGAGCCCGCGCGTCTACGGCGTCTGGCATGCCAGCGACGCGTGGACCGTGAAGGGCGGCTACAGCCACGGTTTCAAGGCGCCGAACCTGAAGCAGATCGTTCCCGGTGGGCGTGCCGAAGGGCCCAATGTCTTCCTCGGCAACCCCGGTCTGCAGCCCGAGCGCAGCGACGCCATCGAGCTCGGTGCGGCCTATGCCGCCGGGCCGACGCAGGCGCAGGTGGTGTTGTTCGACCAGCGTGTCGAAGCCCTGATCGAGGTGCGCCTGGTCACCACCGGAGCGGTGCCCGGCACCGGCACCTACACCTACGAGAACCTGGCGCAGGCGCGCCTGCGCGGCGCCGAGTTCGCGCTGGCCCAGTCGCTGGGCGCGGGCTTCACGGGGCAACTGAGCTACACCTATCTGGATGCCCGCACCGACTCCGGGCAGCGGCTGGACAAGCGGCCGCGCCACAGCGCCACCGTTCGGCTCGACTGGCAGGGTGGCCCTTGGCGCGCGGGCGGCTACGCCGAGTACAGCGGAGACCAGATGCTGCCATCCCTCACCACGGGCGCGCCTTCCGAGCCCGTCGGCGGCGTCACGCTGCTCGGCGCCCATCTGTCGCGCAGACTGCCCTGGGGCCTCGAGCTGGCGCTTGGTGTGCGCAACCTGAGCAAGGTGCGGCTGGCGGATGTGTCGCCGCTGTTCACGCATGTCGAGGCGCCGCGCACCTGGCGGCTGACGCTGCGCGGGCGCTGGTAGCTCGTCGCTCGGGTCACCGCGGCACGAAGAAGGTCGACGACTCCTGCTGCACCAAGGTGCGGCCGCTTGGGGGATCGACAAGCGTCACCGCGAACTGCACTGGCACCGACCGGCCCTGCAGGGGCAGCGCCGCCTCGTGCGGCAACTGCAGGCTGACGACGAGCGACTGCATGCCTGCCGGCGGCACACTCACCTCGCGCGCTGCCACGACCAGGGCCGCGATGCCGCTGGCCGCCACGCGGTAGGTCTGGGTCGCTTCGGTGCGGTTCATGATCTGCAGCCGGTAAATGTTCTCGACCGTGCCTTCGTCGATGACCCGCGCCAGCGTGCCGCGGTCCTTGATGACGTCGAACTGGAACGGGCTGCGCAGCGCCACGCTGGCAGGAAAGGCCACGCTGGCGGCGCCCAGCACCGCGCCGTAAACCAGCACACGCGGCCGTAGCGCGCGCCTGAACATCTGCAAGCGCGTCCAGCCATGCACGACGCCGTTCTCGGTGGAGTAGCGGATCAGCCCCTTGGCGTAGCCCATCTTGTCCATCACGCCGTTGCAGGCGTCGATGCAGGCGGCGCAGCCGATGCACTCGTTCTGCAGGCCGTCTCGGATGTCGATGCCGGTCGGGCACACCTGCACGCACAGGTTGCAGGCGATGCAGTCGCCCAGCCCCTGTGCGGCGGCACTCAACTTGCGCGAGCGCGAGCCTCGCGGATCGCCGCGCGCCACGTCGTAGGTGATGATCAGCGAGTCCTTGTCGATGAGCGCGCTCTGGAAGCGGGCGTAGGGGCAGATGTACTTGCACATCTGCTCGCGCAGGTAGCCCGCGTTGCCATAGGTGGCGGCGCCGTAGAACAGGACCCAGAAGCCGTTCCAGGGCGTCACTGTGAAGGACAGCAGGGCCTGGCTCAACTCACGCACGGGCGTGAAGTAGCCGACGAAGCTGAACCCGGTGAAGAGGGCGATCACCACCCAGGCCGCCTGCTTGGCGCCCTTGCGGCCGAGCTTGCGCAGGCTCCAGGGCGCCTGGTCCAGGCGCATGCGGGCGATGCGGTCGCCCTCGATGCTGCGCTCGACCCACATGAAGATCTCGGTGTAGACGGTCTGCGGGCAGGTGTAGCCGCACCACAGGCGGCCGGCGACGGCGGTGAAGAAGAACAGTGCCAGCGCCGACAGCACCAGCAAGGCGGCCAGGAAGATCAGGTCCTGCGGGTAGAGCACGAGGCCCAGGATGTAGAAGCGCTGGGCCTCCAGATCGAACAGCACCGCCTGGCGGCCGTTCCATTGCAGCCAGGGCAGGCCGTAGAAGAAGCCTTGCGTCAGCCAGACGAAGGTCCAGCGCCAGGCAGCGAACCAGCCCTTCACCGCCCGCGGGTAGATGTCGGGCTGCTTCTGGTACATCGAGACGAACTGCACCGCATCGTCGGCCGCGTCTGCCGAGATGATCGGGATGATCGGGATGATGGGATGGGTCAAAGCCGGCTTCACGGGGCAGGGGACCGGTGGCGGGCGCGGCTCACCCGTCCTTGCCGTCGAGCCGCGTCATCAGCAGCCAGGGCGCGAAGACGAAGATATAGATGCCGAAAGCAAGGGCCCACGCAGCCGCAGCGCCCACCAGCCAGGCCACCGAATGCTGCGGCGCCGTCAGTGGCAGCAGCACGCGGGCCGCCGCGGCAGCCATCACCAAGCCATAGGCCAGCACTTCGAGGCGCGACGCCTTCAGGGAGCGGCCGGTGTGGCCGCGCGCGGTGCGGGTGATCATGCCGATGACGAGCCCGCCGGTTGCGCCCACGGCCAGGGCGTGCACGCCGGCCGACGCGGTCACCACGCCCAACTGGGCCAGCGCGAGCAGCGCCAGGCCGATCGGCACCCAGGCATAGGCCGCGTGCAGCACCCACAGGATCGGCCGGCCGCGTGTCCGCAGCGGTTGCCATTGCAGCAGGCGCAGCCCTTGCAGCACGGCGGCAGCGCTGAAGGCCAGGGCCGTTGCCGGCCCTGGCGGCGCCAGCACCCACAGCGCCAGTGCGAGTGCCGTGCTCGCCAGCGCGACGGTCTCGAGACCCTTTCGTACCACCAGCTTCACGCCCGGCAGCGCTGACATCGTGAAGGCCGGAATCACGCGCCCGGCCATCACGCACTCGATCATCACCACCAGCGCCAGGCCGCCGTGCAGGGCGCGCAGCGGCGGCATGGCGATGAGGCCGAGAACCGCACCGTGGAAGGCCCCGTTGGCCAGCGCCAAGAGCACCAGGATCGCGGCCAGCGGCAGGTTGCGCCGGTTGCCGGCGCGCAGCAGCAGGCGCACGAGGATGGCGGCCACCAGCGGCAGCAGCAGCAGGTCCAGCACCGCGTAGACGGCGAAAGGCGCCAGCACGGCAGCCAGCCGAGCCGCCAGCCACAGCAGCGCCAGCGCGGCCAGGGCAGCGCCGCGCGGCGTGGGCAGCCCGGTCCAGGCCTTGCCGGCCGTGAGCAGGAAGCCGACGATCACCGCCACGGCAAAGCCGAACAGCATTTCATGGGCGTGCCAGAGCAGCGGTGGGACTGCCAGGTTCATCGTCACCGCGCCGAGCAAGAGCGCGATCCACAGCGGTACGGCCAGCATGCCGAACACGGCAGCGCCCAGGTAGAAGGGGCGAAAACCCAGGCGCAGCAGCGGCCAGCCGGACGGCGGCGGTGCTGCGGTTTGTGGCGTGCCCTTGGGTCGGGCGGCGGCCAGCGCAATGGTTTGGATCGTCATGGGGCCAGGGTTTCCCGGTCGGGCATCGACCCGGGATCACAAAAGATGCAACGCGGATGCATCTTAATGACGACGGCGACTTAAAGCAATACACTGTGTGCATCTTTAGGTCTGCGCATGCGACTCTCCGAGTACACCGACTACACCCTGCGCGTGCTGATGTACTGCGCGGCGAACCCGCAGCGCCGGGTCACGATCGCTGAGCTGGCCGAACACCACGGCGTGTCGAAGAACCACCTGATGAAGGTCGTCAACGACCTCGCGCGGCAGGGCCTGATCGAGACCACGCGCGGGCGCGGCGGCGGCCTGCGGCTGCAGCAGGAGCCCGCGGCGATCCGCATCGGCGATGTCGTGCGGGCCTCGGAGACCGATTTCCGCCTCGTCGAGTGCTTCGATGCGCGCACCAACGCGTGCAGCCTGACGCCGAACTGCCGCCTGAAGCACTTGTTCGCCGCCGCCTTGCAGGCCTATTTCAAGGTGCTCGACGGAGCGACGCTGGCCGACATGATCGCAAGCCTTGCCGCGCCGCGATCACCCGCAGCGCCAGGCGCATCGGCTCGCGGGTCGACCGTCGCGGTGGCCGTGCCGTCACCCCGGCGCCCCGCGCGAACGGCCAGGTCGGTGACTCCGGCGCGTTGATCAACGGGTTTCCCCACATGACCGACGCCTACCCCGACGGCGGCGCGCTGGCCACGACGCCGGGTGCAGCGCCAGGCCGTGGCACTCGCGAGCCGTCTGCGGCACGCCGTGACGGCTCGATGAGCCTGAGCTTCTTGCTGCTGGGCGATACCCTGAACGCGCTGCGCCGCGCCGAGGGCCCGGGTGCGATCGAAGGGATGCCCGCCCTCGACCTGGCGAAGCGTTACGCGAGCCACGGCGGCGCCCAGCGCGGGTTGGGCTTCGCGGCCGTCAACGCCATCAACGCCCAACGGGTGGCGCTCGTCGGCCCTGGCGCCGCTTGCCTGCCCGACCCGCTGTTCGCGCGCGGCGTCACCCTGCTCGGCGGCAGCTGGATCATCGACGGCGCCGCCTTCCGGCTGGCTCTGGCCAGCGGCAAGCCCTGGGGCGCTTTCGCGCGGAAGTTCGTGCTCGGTGCAGACGGCTACCCAGGTCTTGACCGGCTGCTGGAGAGGGCGGCCGGTGGCGCGTGATTTCTTGTCCCGGTTCAATGCAGAGGTGACGCCGCGGGCCTAGCCTGCGAGGCGTGTTCTCAACCCAGGATTTGTCATGACCTCTAGCGTGGACCTGATCGATGTCCGTACCGTGCCGCCCCCGCAACGGCACCCGCTGATCTTCGGCGCCTTCGACGCGTTGGCGCCAGGACAGGCGTTCGAGATCGTCAACGATCATGACCCCGTGCCGCTGTACTTCCAGTTCGAGCAGACGCGCCCGGGTCAGTTCGCCTGGCGCTATCTGGAGTCCGGGCCCGCGCAGTGGCAGGTGCGCATTGTGCGCGTGGCCGATGGCGTAGCCAGCGGCGCCAGCAGCGGTTGCGATGGCGGCGGCGGGGGCTGCGCATGTGGTGGTCGTGGCGGTGGCTGAGTGGCACCGCCCGCGCGCCCCTCGGCGCGCGGTGCACACGCGGGAGTGATCGCCATGTTCAAGCACCTTCTCGTTCCGGTCGACGGCAGTCCGCTGACCGAGCGCGCCATTCAGGCCAGCATCGACCTGGCACAGCAGCTCGGCGCGGCCATCACGGGCTTCATTGCCGAGGGGCGCGAGCCGGGCGCGTTGACCGACGCCCACGCCCAGGCGGTGCTGGCACGCTTCCAGGCGTCGGCAAGGGCCGCAGACGTGGTCTTCCACGGGTATCACGACCACGGCGCCCGCATCGCCCCGGCCATCATCGCCGCCGCCGAGTCGCAGGGCTGCGACATGATCGTCATGGTCACGAATGGCCGCGGCGCCTTCGGCGAGTTCCTGTTCGGCTCGCAGACCAAGGCCGTGCTGGCTGGCAGCAGGTTGCCGCTTCTGGTGCTGCACTGACAACCCGGCGCGGGCATGAGCGGTTGCGGATGTCTCGGGCCCGGACCCCAAGGCCGGCCCGCAGCAGACCCGCAAGCGCCAGGGCCCAGGCCCTACAACATGTTCACTTCGACCACCCTGTACTTCGCACGGTCACCCAGGTCGGGGGCGATGCGCGCGCTCAGCAGGCCATGGCCAGCAACAGCAGCCACGCCGCCAGGGCGATGGCCCCCATGACATCGGCCAGCGCTGCGTGGCCGAGGGTCTGCATGCCGATCGAGAGGATGCCGCTGGCCGTGACGAGCACAAAGTTGCCGGGCCAGGTAGATTGTCGTTTGACCTGGTGCAGCGCCGCTGCGCCCTACGCTCGGTAGGCCGCCAGTTGCTTGCCGTCGAGGATGCGGATGTCGCGCTTGTCGACCGTGATCAGTCCGGCCGTTTCCAGTTCGCGCAGCACGCGCGAGAAGTATTCCGGCGTGAGCGACAGGCGCGAGGCCACGGTGGCCTTGCTGACCGTCAGCGAAACCGTGCGTGCGTCGTCGGCCAGGCCATCGTTCAGGTCCTGGTCGCGCAACAGATAGCCCACGACGCGCTGCACGCCACTTTGCAGCGCGTAGGCTTGGACATCGTGCACCAGGCCATGCAGGCGGCGTGACAGGCCGGCCAACATGCGCAGCGCAAAGCGGTTGTCGTGTTCGAGTTCGGCCATGACGGCATCGCGATGCACCGTCAGCAGCAGCGAATCGGCCAGGGCTTGGGCGTTCACGAGGCAGGGCTTGCCCAGGAACATCAGCGCCTCGGCAAAGCTCGCGCCGGGGCTGATCAGCTCGATGACCTTCTCTTGACCCGAGGGCGAGATCACGAACAGCTTCACCTGCCCGACCACGACGACGTGGAAAGAGTCGCAGGGCTCGCCCATGCGGAACACCATCTCGCTGCGTTCGAACCGCCGCAGTTGGCAACCCTTGGCCAGTCGGTCGATCTCGACGCTGCCGATGTCCGAGAACAGTGGCAGCACGGCCAGGAAGCGGGGGATGTCGAAGCTGCGTGTATCGAGCACGGTGTGGACTTTAAGGGAAATGGTGGCTTTGGCCGTGGTCAGAGAAGCCTGAAGCCTGAAGCCTGGCATTGGCGAGGTCAGTCTGTCGGGGTTAACCCGGGACGCAACGGTTTCGATGGACCCTCTAGGACGGGCGCCCTAAAAAAGTGGGTTCAGGAGCCCCACGCGCGGTGCCGAAGTCTGCAAAATAGAACGACCGTTCGATTTTCTGGCCGCCCCCTTTGAACCTGCCTGTCGACCACCTGCTTGCCGATGCGCCCCGCCTGCCGTCCAGGGCCCTGCACAAGGGTCAGCAGACGCGTGCCGCCATCCTCGAGGCCGCGGTAGGCCTGGCCTCCCACATGGGGCTCGAGGGCCTGTCGATCGGCGCCCTGGCCGAAGTCACGCAGATGAGCAAGTCGGGCGTCTTTGCCCACTTCGGCTCGCGCGAGGAACTGCAGATCTCGGTCATCCGCGAGTACCACGCACGCTTCGAGGAAGAGGTCTTCTTCCCCGCCATCCGCGAGCCGCGCGGCCTGCCGCGCCTGCGTGCGCTGTTCGAGCGCTGGATCCGCCGCGTCTCGGTCGAGCTCGACTCGGGCTGCATCTACATCAGCGGTGCCGTCGAGTTTGATGACCGCCCGGGCCCGGTGCGCGACGCGCTGGCCTCGATGGTGCGTGCCTGGCACGCGGCGCTGCAGAGGGCCATCGAGATGGCAGTTGAAGAGGGCCACCTTCAAACGGGAACCGATGCCGAGCAGATGCTGTTTGAAGTGCACGGCATGATCCTGGCACTTCACCACGACTCTCGCTTTCTGCGCCTGCCCGGTGCGCTGGACCGCGCGCGGGCCGGCTTCGAGCGTGCCCTGGCGCACTACAGCACGGCTGCCCCGACATTGCCGACAGCGTCGTCACCACCGGCCCGCCCGCGCCGCGCGCGCTAAGCCGGCACAGCGCTTTCCACGTCCCCTCGTCACCCACCCTGAACGCCCGCGAAACCGGAGTCCGACCATGCCGACCTACACCCCACCGTTGCGCGACATGCACTTCGTGCTGCACGAACTGCTCAACGTGACCGAAGAGCTGCGCATGCTGCCCCGGCATGCCGACATCGACATCGACACCATCAACGCCGTGCTCGAAGAGGGCGGCAAGTTCACCGCCGAGGTGCTGGCGCCCCTCAACGCCAGCGGCGACGCCGAAGGCTGCACGCTCGACACGGCGACGCACGAGGTGCGCACGCCGCAGGGCTTCAAGGCGGCCTACGCCAGGTTCGTCGAAGGCGGCTGGCCTTCTCTGTCGTCCGACCCGGCCTTCGGCGGCCAAGGCCTGCCGCATGTGCTCAACCAGGCCTTCTCCGAGATGCTCAATTCGGCCAACCAGGCCTGGGCGATGTACCCGGGTCTGTCGCATGGCGCCTATGCCGCGCTGCTCCAGCACGGCTCGGATGCACAGAAGGCCCTGTACCTGCCCAAGCTGGTCAGCGGGCAGTGGACCGGCACGATGTGCCTGACCGAGCCGCATTGCGGCACCGACCTGGGTCTGCTGCGCACCAAGGCCGAGCCCATCGTGGACGGTTCTGCCGACGGTAGCTACCGCATCACCGGCGGCAAGATCTTCATCAGTGCCGGCGAGCACGACCTGGCCGAGAACATCATCCACCTGGTGCTGGCGCGGCTGCCGGACGCGCCCGCGGGCAGCAAGGGCATCTCGCTCTTCGTGGTGCCCAAGTTTCTTGTCAATGCAGACGGCTCGCTGGGCGCGCGCAACGGCATTCACTGCTCAGGCCTCGAGCACAAGATGGGCATCAAGGGCAACGCCACGGCGCAGCTGGTGCTGGACGGCGCCATCGGCACCCTGGTGGGGCAGCCCAACAAGGGCCTGGCCGCCATGTTCGTGATGATGAACGCGGCGCGCCTGGGCGTCGGTGTGCAGGGCCTCGGTCTCACCGAGGTGGCCTACCAGAACGCCGTGGCCTACGCAAAAGACCGCACGCAGATGCGCAGCCTGTCGGGAACCAAGCACCCCGATCAGCCGGCCGACACCATCATCGTGCACCCCGACGTGCGCAAGATGCTGCTCACGGCGCGCGCCTACGCCGAAGGCGGCCGCGCACTGGCCATGTGGACGACACTGCAGATCGACAAAGAGCTCGACAGCGACGACGAGGACGAGCGCAAGGCGTGCGCCGAGCAGGTGAGCCTGATCACGCCCATCGTCAAGGCGTTTCTGACCGACAACGCCTGGCTCGCCACCAGCCACTGCATGCAGGTCTACGGCGGCCACGGCTACATCCGCGAATCGGGCATGGAACAGTTTGTGCGCGACGCGCGCATCAACATGATCTACGAAGGCACCAACACCATCCAGAGCCTGGATCTGCTGGGGCGAAAGGTGCTGGGCGACAACGGCGCCAAGCTGAAGAAGTTTGGCAAGTTGATCGCCGAGTTCGTCGAGGACGAAGGCACGAACGAGGCCATGCAGGAGTTCATCAACCCGCTGGCCGAACTGGGCGACAAGGTGACCAAGCTGACCACCGAACTGGGCATGAAGGCCTTCGGCAATGCCGACGAGGTGGGCGGCGCGGCGGTGGACTACCTGCGCGTCTGCGGCCATCTGGTGTTTGCCTACTTCTGGGCCCGCATGGCCAAGATCGCCTTGGCCAAGAAGGACAGCGGCGACCCGTTCTACACCGCCAAGCTGCACACCGCACGCTTCTACTTCGCCAAGCTCTTGCCCGAGACGGCCAGCCTCATCCGCACCGCGCGTGCGGGCGTGGCGCCGCTGATGGCGATGGACGAGTCGCTGTTCTAGAGTTCGCAAGCCACCCAGGAGACATCCATGCACAAGACCCTCGCCCTCGCACTTCTTGCCGCCGCCAGCGGCGCCTTCGCCCAGGCCAGCCCGGTCGGCGTCTGGAAGACCATCGACGACAAGACCAAGACCGAACGCGCGCAGATCCGCATCACCGAAACGGGTGGCGTGCTCAGCGGCAAGATCGAGAAGCTTCTCGCCGCCGACGCCAAGCAGGATGCGGTGTGCGACCTGTGCAAGGACGACCGCAAGGACAAGCCCATGATCGGGCTGGAAGTCCTGCGCGGCGTGATGAAGGCTGACGCCGACAACACCTGGGACGGCGGGAGCATCCTCGACGCCGCCGAGGGCAAGGTCTACAAGGTGCGCTTGCAGAGCGCGGATGGCGGCAAGAAGCTCGAAGTTCGCGGCTACGTCGGCATGCCGATGCTGGGCCGGACGCAAACCTGGATTCGCGTCGATTGACGCAAGGAGACGTGATGAACCGATTCCCCGTCCGCAAGGTCGCCGTGCTCGGCGCCGGCGTGATGGGCGCGCAGATCGCCGCCCATCTGGTCAATTGCAAGGTCTCCGTGCTGCTGTTCGACCTGGC